>NZ_JAQNCQ010000342.1:0-15984 GCF_028368005.1 Geitlerinema sp. CS-897
GATCGTGATTTAAATGCGGCAATTAATTTGGAAAACGCGGAGAGCTTCGGCCGTGTAAGCCTAGTGATGGAAAGGTCTCGGAAGATCCAAGCTAGGAACTAAACATCAAATGAATAAGTTTGAGTAAGTTTTAGAGAGCGGTGTTCGTTAAAATCGAAACGAGAAACAGTGTAAATTCTTGTGGGGACACGAGAAGAGCGCCAACAGAACAGTAAAGTGCGAAAAAAACTGGGACAGACGTTAGCTACGGGTAAAGTGTATGACGAGTACGAGTCAATCTCGCCAGAAAAGCGATCGCAGCCAAGTTTGGTTGAGAGGTTTACTGGCGATCGCCTGGGCGGATGGAAACTTCGATGAGACCGAACGACAACTCATCGCCGAACTGACTCACGGTAAATCGGACGCCGCCGATCGCGCCGCCGATCTCGAACCCATCTCTCCTGAAGAACTCGCCGCCACCCTGGGAGACGACCCCGACATCGCAGAAAACTTTCTCCGAACGGCGGTCATGGTCGCCATTGCAGACGGCGTGTACACCAAAACTGAGGATAAAGTCCTTCACGATTTTTGTGAAGCCTTGGGTCTGCGTCCCGACGCACTCGACGCTCTCCGCCACACCCTCGAAGAACCTGAAGATCTCGACGACATCGAATCGAAAGACAAGTCGGATGACGCCTCTTCCGGCGCGGTTTCGTTAGATCGAAAACCGAAAGACAGTGCTAAAATTAACGTCCTCGCCCCCGTGCGAAACTGGTTGGATAACGTCGAACTGCACGATCCGAAAGTGGCGCGATTCCTCTGTCGGATGATTCCCTCTCAGTGTCCTTTCGAGCGCGATGTCACGCTGTTTGGAAAAAAAGTGGTTCACATTCCAGCGATGTGCAAGTTGAATCCCCTCTACGAGCAGTTAGTGGGCTTGCGCTTCCGGGCGTTGTCCTATCTCGCCGACGAAAAAGGCGAAGACGTAACGCCGTATTTGTGATGATGAGAAGAGGGGGGAAACAATTGATAATTGACAATTGATAATTTCTCCCCCTCTCCCTGGCTCCCCCTCTCCCTGGCTCCTGCTCTAAGTACCGAGAATGCAATTTATCGATCGCGTTGAAATTGAAGTTGAAGGCGGAAAAGGCGGCGATGGTCTGGTGGCCTTTCGCCGTGAAAAATACGTTCCCGCAGGCGGTCCGGCGGGGGGCGACGGCGGACGGGGCGGTTCGGTGTATCTCGTGGCGACCGAACGCCTGCAAACTCTGTTAGATTTCAAATATTCCCATCGCTTTAAAGCCGAAGATGGAAAACGGGGCGGACCGAATAACTGCACGGGTTCCTCGGGAAGCGATCGCTACTTAGAAGTTCCCTGCGGTACCGTCGCCTACGATTTAGAAACTGGGGAAGTGGTCGCCGACCTCACCGAACCCCAGCAAACCGTTTGCATCGCCGAAGGGGGACGGGGCGGAAACGGAAACCGCCACTATCTCAGCAACCGCAACCGCGCCCCAGAATACGCCCAGGAAGGACGACCGGGACGCATTCGCCAACTGCGGTTAGAATTGAAACTCTTGGCAGAAGTGGGCATCATCGGACTGCCCAACGCCGGAAAATCCACGTTAATCTCGGTGTTGTCGGCCGCCCGTCCGAAAATTGCCGATTATCCGTTTACGACGCTCGTTCCCAACCTGGGCGTCGTCCGCAAACCAACGGGAGACGGAACAGTATTCGCCGACATTCCCGGGTTGATCGAAGGCGCTCACGAAGGACTGGGGTTAGGTCACGAGTTCCTTCGCCACATCGAACGCACGCGGGTTTTACTGCATCTGATCGACGCGACGGCGGAAGACCCCATCGCGGACTATCACGTGATTCGAGAGGAATTGCTCGCTTACGGTCGTGGGTTGGAAGACCGACCGCAGATTATCGCGTTAAATAAGTTAGACGCGATCGATCGCACTGACGAGGAACTCGAAGACATCGCGCGATCGCTTCAACCGGAATCACCTTACCCTATCTTTCGAGTCTCAGCCGTCGCGAAAACTGGCCTCGACGAACTGCTTCGGTGCGTGTGGCAAGTTCTCGAAGACCGAGAACCGGAGTTTGTGTGAATTCTCCAAGAGGGGAAGATTGGGAGAGGGGGAGAGGGGAAGAGAATTTCAGATCGTTCCCTCATCTCATCGTCCCCTCATCCCCTCATGGGGTCACGCTTTGCGTTCGACGACTAAGGTTAACCGGGCGACGACTGCACCGAGTGCGCCGACAACCGCCAGCGGTGGAAACAGCAGCGTTCCCAAAGTCGCCCCCGCTAATCCGATGGTGAGGGGGACTTCAAACAGGGTTTTTCCGTCTTCGGTTTTAACGATGACCCGTCGCACGTTCCCTTGATGGACGAGTTCTTGAATTTTCGAGATTAAGGTATCGCCACTGACGCGGAACTCTTCAAAGCTCGTGTCGTTAGTGGTATTGGATTGAGATTGAGTGCGATCGGCTTCAGTGTTGGATTCGGTCTGAAACTCAGACGCATCGGGCGTTTCTGGAGGTTGATAGTTGGGTTCGCGATCGATCGAATCGCTCATGGAAGAAAAGCCCTCGACAAACAAAACATCAGATGCCGCTATCGTACCATCCTCGATTTGGAGCGTCATCTATCGGGAGATAGGTGAGGGGATGATGATACGGAATCCAGATTTGAAAACCCTGTTTTGCAGCCCTCGCTGTAAAGTCCCTGTACGCAAGGACTTACATCGATTTTGAGGGATCGCTTTAAGAGGGGCTATGGTGTGCGGATTCAGTATGAGATGATGAGATGATGAGATGATGAGATGAGGAAACCTTGTTCTCCGTTCCCTGTCTTCACTGGTGACTGGTGACTGGTGACTGGTGACTGGTGACTGAAACCCTGTTCCCCATTCCCCATTAACAAGTTTGAGTTTTGTAAAGATTTGGTAAAGACGCCCCACTAAACCACTGACAATGGTTAGGAGACAATTCGGGTTCGACATACCGATTTTCGCTGCATTTCAACGAGCGTCGAACCTGGATTTCTGGGGACGTTAGTTAGAACGTCGCCGAGTATCGCGCAAAGGACACGACATTATGGGTATTGCGACAATTAATCCCGCTACGGGGGAAACGGTCAAAACGTTCCAACCTTTGACCGATGAGGAGTTAGACCGCAAACTCGATCGCGCCGATCGCACCTTCAAACAATACCGCCGCACGATGATGGTACAGCGATCGAAATGGCTGCGGGCGGCTGCCGACATCTTAGAGCGCGATCGCGCTAAATTCGGCGAAATCATGACCCTGGAAATGGGAAAACCCATCAAAAGCGCCATCCAAGAGGTTGACAAATGTGCGCTTGTATGCAGGTACTACGCTGACAATGCCTCCGAATTCCTTGCCGACATCCCGGTTCAAACCGACGCCAGCTTCAGTTACGTCAGTTACCATCCCCTGGGGGCAGTTTTGGCGGTCATGCCCTGGAATTTCCCCTTCTGGCAGGTGTTTCGCTTCGCCGCACCCGCACTGATGGCGGGAAACGTGGGACTGCTCAAACACGCGTCTAACGTGCCGCAATGCGCCTTAGCCATTGAAGAGATTTTCACCGAAGCTGGATTTCCCTCGGGGGCGTTTCAAACCCTTCTCATCGGGGCGAGTCAAGTGGCGAAAGTGGTAGCCGACGATCGCGTTTGCGCCGCCACTTTGACAGGAAGCGAATACGCCGGAATGAGTTTAGCCGAGTGTGCCGGAAAACACCTGAAAAAAACGGTTCTCGAACTGGGGGGAAGCGATCCCTTTATCGTCATGGGAAGCGCGAACCTAGAAGCGGCCGTGAGTACCGCCGTAACCGCGCGGATGTTGAACAGCGGACAGTCTTGTATTGCAGCCAAACGGTTTATCGTCCACGAGTCGATCGCCGAGGAATTCCAAAAACGCCTCTTGGCGAAATTCAAAAATCTCACTCTCGGCGACCCCATGTCAGAAGACACTGACATCGGGCCGTTGGCCACGCCGGGAATTCGCGAGGAACTGCACGAACAGGTCGCAGCTTGCAAAGACAAAGGCGCGAAAGTCTTAATTGGCGGGGAATTGCCCGATCGCCCCGGTAACTTTTACCCGCCGACAATTATCGCCGACATTCCGCCGGGAACCCCAGCTTACGACCAAGAGTTTTTCGGTCCAGTGGCGTTACTGTTTCGGGTGGAGTCGATCGACGATGCGATCGCCCTAGCCAACAGCGTCCCCTACGGTTTGGGAGCGAGTGCGTGGACGGCTGTAGCCGCCGAACAACAACAGTTTATTAACGAACTCGAAGCCGGGGCGGTATTTATCAACGGTCTGGTTAAATCCGATCCCCGGTTACCCTTCGGCGGTATCAAGAAATCTGGATATGGGCGCGAATTGGGTGTTCAAGGTATCCAAGAATTTGTCAACATAAAAACAATTTGGATCGGGCATTAACGCACGTGAGTTCGATAACCAACGGGTTCGCCCTTGCTTCCAACCCTCTGT
Source organism: Geitlerinema sp. CS-897 (assembly GCF_028368005.1). Lineage (NCBI taxonomy): Bacteria > Bacillati > Cyanobacteriota > Cyanophyceae > Geitlerinematales > Geitlerinemataceae > Geitlerinema > Geitlerinema sp. CS-897. The sequence goes on from NZ_JAQNCQ010000342.1 coordinate 4,504, forward strand.
TGCCGTCCTCCCTCACCTCGGTTAAGGGTGAAATGTCAGGGATGTTCGGGAAAGAAACCGGGGGTGGAAGTGTTTTCGTGAAAACGCAGCGAGGGCGAAACACCGTTGTCGAACCGAATGCCGAACTCGTTCGATCGCATCCATTGAAGGCAATTTATCTAAACCGAATTTTAGAGGGCGGTGGGAACCCGTTTGAGGTTCGATCGCGTCGGCGAAAGTGCGACGCACCCACCGCGCGATCGTGGAAGCGGAACGGAGTTCTTTCACAACCCCGAACCGTCCAAACGTTCGTATTCCCTATCCCATTTCACATCCAATCTCATACCCAAACTCAGATAAGGGGGTCTCATGAACACGGCCGAACTACTGGTCAAGTGCCTCGAAAACGAAGGCGTGAAGTATGTCTTCGGTTTGCCCGGTGAAGAAAATATGCAGGTTCTCGAAGCCCTGCGAGAATCTTCAATCCAATTCATCACCACCCGTCACGAACAAGGGGCGGCGTTCATGGCAGACGTTTACGGACGTCTGACGGGAAAAGCAGGGGTTTGTCTGTCTACCCTGGGACCGGGCGCAACGAATCTCATGACCGGAGTTGCTGACGCCAACCTCGACGGTGCGCCTCTCGTGGCGATTACGGGGCAAGTGGGAACCGATCGAATGCACATTGAATCCCATCAATATCTCGACTTGGTGGCGATGTTCGCCCCCGTCACCAAATGGAACTCCCAAATCGTCCGCCCCAGCAACACCCCGGAAATCGTTCGGAAAGCCTTTAAACGGGCGCAACGGGAAAAACCGGGAGCGGTTCACATCGACTTACCCGAAAATATCGCTGCTATGCCCGTCGAAGGTGCGCCGTTAAAGTGCGACAAAAAGGAAAAAATGTATGCGTCGTACAAGAGTCTCAACAACGCCGCTACCGCTATTTCTCGGGCGAACAATCCGTTAATTTTGGTGGGGAACGGCGCGATTCGGGACAACGCCAGCGACGCCCTCACGGAATTCGCCACTCGGTTGAACGTCCCCGTGGCGAATACGTTTATGGGGAAAGGCGTTATGGCGTACACCCATCCTCTGGCATTGTGGACGGTGGGGTTACAGCAGCGGGACTACATTAGTTGTGGTTTCGACAACACCGATTTAGTCATTGCGGTGGGGTACGATTTAGTCGAGTACTCGCCCAAGAAGTGGAATCCCGACGGGAAGATTCCCATCGTTCACATCAGCACCACCTCGGCGGAAATTGACAGTAGCTACATTCCCTTGGTGGAAGTGGTGGGGCATATTTCCGACTCCCTGAACGAAATTCTGCGTCGTTCCGATCGCTCCAGCAAACCCGAACCCCACGCTGTATCCTTGCGAGACGACATCCGGGCTGATTACGAACAGTACGCCAACGATCTCGAGTTTCCCGTCAAGCCTCAGAAACTCATTTACGATGTGCGGCAAGTGATGGGGCCGGACGATATCGTCATTTCCGATGTGGGAGCGCATAAAATGTGGATGGCGCGTCACTACCATTGCGATCGCCCCAACACTTGCTTGATTTCCAACGGCTTCGCGGCGATGGGGATTGCCATTCCCGGTGCGATCGCTGCCAAACTGGTACATCCCGATCGAAACGTCGTGGCAGTGACGGGAGACGGCGGATTTATGATGAACTGCCAGGAACTCGAAACCGCGTTGCGTGTGGGAACGCCGTTCGTGACGATTATTTTTAACGACGGCGGTTATGGTTTGATCGAGTGGAAACAAGAAGCCCATTACGGGCGATCGTCCTTTATTGAATTCGGCAATCCCGACTTCGTGAAATTTGCTGAAAGCATGGGTTTGAAAGGCTATCGCGTCGAATCGACCGAATCCTTCGTTCCCATTTTGCGCGAAGCCTTAGAACAAGAGGTTCCCGTGGTCATTGACTGTCCGGTTGACTATCGTGAAAACGCTCGCTTTTCTGCGAAATCTGGCGGCTTAAGTTGCCCGATGTAGTGGGTTCTCCTTCGTGGTGCAGAACAGTCCTGAAACCCTTGTTAGAAAAGATATCGCCGTCTTAAAGGGTTGGCCACAAAATCCCAGATCGGTAAATGGCTGCCGGGGATCTCGCTCGAGTCTAAATACATATTTTATGTGTTTAGTCAATCCCCGATCTCGAAAAGTTTTCTGCACCACTGAGGTGGGTTCTCTTGTTCTCTCCTCGTTCCCAAACATAAGCCTGGGAACGGGGAAGTCAACGGGTGCATCTTAATTTCGTGGGGTCTTCGGAGTTTGTGGTTATAAATGTATAGCATGATACAAAAAAATGAAGATTCGAGAGCCAAAACCCTTGAAATCTCGTGAAGTTAGTTTTTCTGTCACCCTAAACTCCGAAGAGCCATTTCGGTCTCCTGAGATTACGGTGTAATTTGTTATGAATAATACGAAATCGAACCGGGGCGCATCCCCCCTTAGCCCCCCGCTGCGTTGGGGGGTTGGGGGGATGGTTTTGACCGGGCATAAAATCCGCTTATCACCTCAAACTCCGAAGACTCGAATTTATGACGAAATTGGCGCTTTAACCCATCTTTTTCAAATACGCTTCAACGGTATTTTTCAATAACATCGCCACGGTCATCGGCCCCACACCACCGGGAACTGGCGTGATGAAACTTGCGTTTTCCTTCGCCGTTTCAAACTCCACGTCGCCGACGAGTTTCGAGTTCCCCTCGCCGTCAGTAATACGGTTAATGCCTACATCAGCAACGACCGCACCGGGTTTCACCATATCCCCCGCGATCGTTTGAGGACGACCCACCGCCGCCACGACAATATCGGCGTTGCGAACGACCTCGGGAAGATGTTGCGTTTTCGAGTGTGCCACCGTTACAGTGGCGTTGGCTTCGAGTAGCATCAACGCCATCGGTTTTCCCACTAAGATACTGCGACCGACGATGACGGCATTTTTCCCTTTGGGGTCGATGTCATATTCTTGCAGCAGTGCCATCACTCCCGCTGGCGTACAACTGCGAAGTCCCGGTTCGCCACGCATCAACCGTCCCATGTTGACGGGGTGAAGTCCGTCGGCGTCTTTATCGGGGTCGATTTTCAACAGCAGCGGCACGGCGTCGAGATGGCTGGGAAGGGGCAGTTGCAGTAGAATACCGTCAACGCGATCGTCGGCGTTGAGGCGATCGATCTCTGCTGCAATCTCTTCGGCTGACGTTTCGGCGGGAAAGTGACGACCGAACGACGCAATCCCCACTCTCTGGCAAGACCGCTCTTTATTACGAACGTACACCGCACTGGCGGGATCGTCGCCGACTCGCAAGACCGCCAACCCCGGCGGCCGCTTCCCCGTTTCAACCTGCGTTTGAATTTGCGATCGCAGTTCCCCTTGAATCTTTTTCGCGAGGGCTTTACCGTCTAAAATGCGAGTCGTATCCATTGACGATCGAGATCTGTGCAGTTGAACTTCATTACCCTACCATCTCTGTCGGTGGCACGACGCAAAGTTTTACCGTTCCTTCCAATTCTGCTGAGTTTAGCCGGATGTGGCGTTGGGGTCGAGATAACGCCCATTGCCGAGTTAGAGCGTTTTGGCGAAAATACAGAAGCGATCGTGCGCGGAACGACAGTCGATCGCGCCCCGTTCGTCGACGGAGGAGCTTATCAACTCCAAGACGAGACGGGTACAGTGTGGGTGGTTTCCGACGATACGCTTCCCGAACTCGGACAACCGCTTCAGGTGACGGGACAATTCGTCGAGCGATCGATTCCCATCAACGGCATCGATTACGGAGAAGCCTATCTCGAGGAGATCGATCGCCAACCGGCTGAAAAACAATCAAACCTATGAAACAGGTCGCGATCGCCATTCTCTACCAACAAGGTAAATACTTGCTGCAATTGCGTGACGATATTCCTGATATCGTCTACCCAGGGTATTGGGCGTTTTTCGGCGGCCATCTCGAAGCCAACGAAACCCCAGAAGTTGCTGTCGTGCGAGAATTGTACGAGGAAATTCGCTATCGAACGTCGGACGTGACGCTGTTCGATCGCTTCGTCTTTTCTCCCGACGTGGTGCGTTACGTCTTTTACGCGCCTCTCACCGTTACTCTCGATCGCTTAGACTTGCGTGAAGGCTGGGATTTCGCCCTCTGGACGCCAGAAGAAATCCGTTTGGGACGGCGGTATTCAGACAACGCCCGACAAGTACGGGCGATCGCCCCACCTCACCAGCGCATTTTACTCGATTTCCTCGATCGCATCGCTCCCAGGTTGGGATGGGGAGATGATGGGATGATGGGATGATGAGAGTCGTAGGGTGCGTGACTTGAAAAATCGGGTGTCGAACGTGAGACCGAGAAATCGTCACGCACCGCCCAGGTACACTTTGAAAACGCTGTTTACTATTGACGTCATATGAATCCTGCACTGTCTCAATTCGGCCAACAAATGTCTCACCTAACGGGGGTGCGGGCAATTATGAAGGATATTATCGAAACCTTGCAAAGTGGCAACGCGCAGGATTTCATTAACTTAAGTGCGGGAAATCCGGTAATTTTGCCGGAAGTCGAACAGATGTGGCGCGATTGTACCGCCGAGTTGCTCGAGAGTTCTGAGTATGGCGAAGTGATTTGTCGCTACGGGTCGAGTCAAGGCTATCAACCTCTTATCGATGCGATCGCCGAAGATTTTAACCGTCGCTACGGGTCGGATTTGACCTCAAAAAATATTTTAATTACCCCCGGTTCTCAGTCGATTTACTTTTTCGGGGCGAATGCGTTTGGCGGCTACAGTCAAAGCGGAACGTTGAAAAAAATCGTTTTACCCCTGAGTCCCGACTATACCGGATACGGCGGCGTGAGTTTGGTTCCCGAGGCGGTGGTGTCCTACAAACCCACGTTAGATCTCGACGAAGCCAACCATCAGTTTAAGTATCGCCCGGATTTCTCCCAGGTAGACATCAACGCAGAGACGGGATGCGTCATTTTCTCCCGTCCCTGCAATCCTACCGGAAACGTCCTCAGTGACGAGGAAGTGGCGAAAATCGGCGATCTCGCAGCAGCTTACGACGTTCCAGTTCTCGTCGATTCGGCTTACGCACCTCCGTTTCCCGCGTTGAATTTTACGCCGATGACACCGAAGTTCGGCGGAAACGTGGCTCACTGTATGAGTTTGTCGAAAGCGGGACTTCCGGGGGAACGGGTGGGGATCGCGATCGGCGACGAGGCAATTATCGACGTGTTACAGTCGTTCCAAACCAACGCCTGCATTCACTCGTCGCGATACGGACAGGCGATCGCAGCCAAGGCGATCGCCTCGGGACAGTTAGCCGAACTGTCCGAATCGGTCGTTCGTCCCCACTATCAGAAAAAGTTCGAGGTTTTAGAAGAGGCATTAAACCGGGCAATGCCGACAGCGTTACCTTGGTTCTTACATCGTGGAGAAGGCGCGATTTTCGCGTGGCTGTGGTTCCGCGACCTCCCGATGACGGATAAGGAACTCTATCGGGAACTCAAACAGGTCGGCGTCATTGCGGTTCCTGGCGAACCCTTTTTTCCCGGTCTGCGAGACAATTGGGTACACAAACAGCAATGTTTGCGAATTAGTCTGACAGCGACGGTGGAGGAAATTGCGGCGGCGATGCAGCGAATTGCAGAGGTTGCCAGTCGCGTGTATTCGGCGGCTTTCGTCAGTTGAAGTGCAGTTTTGAAACGATCTTTTAGGTGCGTTACGACAGTTTCGTCCGCACTTACCGTAATTTCACGCGTTTTGCCGAGATCGCAGTTACAAACCCCTGTAAATTCACGGAGATTTTAAAATGTAAATTTACGGAGAATTTAAAAACAGCATCTCGATTAAGGTTTTTGTAAATCCTGTAGTCATTTTTGAAAAAATTAGCAACAATGGAAATAAGCGCGATCGCAGAGATTGCTAGGTTGTTGTTATAGGGCTGCTGTGTTTGCGTCGTGTCGGCGTTACGGCGATCGCGATCGAGGCTCGATCGCTCGAACTATTTTTGACAACCCAGTTCGAGATTGCGTTCGGGAACAAAAGTGAAGTCGCCAACGACTGTGAGATAAGGGTGTATCGAGTCGGCGTGGCTTGCCAATACCGTCCGTTCTCTCGCGTGAAAGACCGCCAGAACGCGAATCTCGCACCAAACGCCACTCTTCTTTCGATCGCATTTACCGTCTTTAACGCTGGAGCGCTCCGCTATACCGAGTGCTGTCGCCGGTGGTTTAACCGTATTTTTACGCTCGCGTGTCAGGGACTCCCTAGGAGATCGAACCCATGCCTCTCATCACTGGAACTGAAAATTCCGAAGCTCTTCTCGGTACCCTTGGAGACGATTCGATCGTCGGTCTAGGTGGAGACGATAACATCGTTGGCAGCGAGGGAGACGACCTCGAATTTGGAAACCGAGGCCAAGACATTCTCAAAGGTGGCGATGGAGACGATACGTTACTGTCCGGTCAAGGCGACGACACAATTTCTGGCGATGACGGTAACGATATTATCAGTGGCGACTTAGGCGTCGATCTTTTAGACGGTGGCGACGGCGAAGACATTATCTTCGGCAACAAAGACAACGATACGATCTTTGGCGGCGACGATAACGACTTCCTCTTCGGCGGTACGGGAGACGATACCCTGTACGGAGAAATCGGCAACGACGTACTGTCCGGCGATCGAGGTGCCGACGTTCTCATCGGCGGTACGGGGAAAAATATTTACATCATCGATACGACCTCTGGCGGCCCGGCGATCGAGGACGCCGATCGCATTATCGGCTTTGACGCCGACGATAAAATCGCCTTAATGGGTGGCGTCGATATTTCAGAAATTAACATCGCGTTCGTGCGTCCCGACCCCAATTCCAGCGTCGGGAACTATGTATTTTCTAACCTGAGAACTGGCGAATTCGTCGCCATTCTCGAAAACGTGACCGAAAGCGTCCTCACCGAAGAAAGCTTCACCGACGATCTCACTCCCTCCGACGACCCCGATCCCGGCCCTCCCGATCCCCCCAGTAGCGGCGGTGACGACAGTGACGACGATGATGATGATGATGATGATGGCGGGGACGGAAACGACGGCGGCGACGATAGCGGTGGTGGAAACGATGATGGAGGCGGAAACGACGGCGGTGGCGGAAACGACGGCGGCGACACCCCCGATCCCACAAATACCGATCCCATTGCCAGCGACGATACTGCCACGGTATCCGAAGACGATTCGGCCACAACAATCGACGTTCTGGCTAACGATACCGATGTAGACGGAGATCCCCTTACTGTTACCAGTGTCGATACCACGGGAACTCAGGGAACCTCGACGAATACTGACACGAACGTCAGCTACGATCCCGGTACGGCATTTCAGTCCCTGAAAGACGGAGAAACGGCAACCGATACGTTCAGTTACACCGTTAGCGATGGGAACGGAGGAACGAGTACCGCCAACGTCAGCGTTACAATTTCCGGAGCCAACGACGCACCGACCGGAAGCAACGACTCTGTTGAAACCTTCGCTGGCTTCGATAAAACCTTTACAGATGGTAACTTCACCTTTAACGACGTAGACGGCCACACCTTTGACGGCATTCAAGTTGTGACGACGGTTGGAACGGGGGCATTGAAAAACGGAGCCTCAAGCGTTTCCAATGGCGATACCATTAGCGACGTCAGCCAACTGGTGTTCGAGCCAACGGGAATGACAGCAGGCGAGTCTACAACGTTTGATTTCAAGGTGATAGATAGCAGCGGCGATTTAAGCGGTACGACCTATACCATGACGATCGACGTCACCGCATCTCCAGCCCAACCGGTCATTGACTTGGACGATACGGATACAACGACGCTTAACAATACCCAAACTTACCAAGAGCAAACTCCCGTTTCAGTTGTAGATGTATCCAAACTGACTGTATTTGACGACAACGACGATATTGATGAAATTGTCGTTACGCTCAATGATGTGAAAGATGGCGGTGAGGTTCTCCAATATAGTGGAACTTCGGCAACGGTTGATGTTGTATTGAGCAGTAACGGTTCTACAGTCAACGGTAAAGCAACACTAACCCCTAAAAGCGGACAGACCCCAACGGCTAACGACTATAAAGCTGTTTTAGCGGATATTCAGTACGACAATCCCGGTCCGAGTCAAGAATCTCCCACAGAAGGCGATCGGACGATTAAGTTTGTGGCAACGGATGGGGAAACTCCGCCGAATACCAGTGCTGAGGCAACGATGACGATTTCAGTACAGCGCGTCAACGATCCTCCTGTTATTAATACAATGGGCGTAGCCCCGAGTGCCTCTACTGGAACTGCCTACGATCTCAAAAATGTCATTACCAGCAACTTTGAAGATCCCGATGTGGGTAGTGGCTCGATGACCCTGACGTTAGCGGTGGCTAACACTGCTGGAGGAACGATTACCGCCTCTGGAACGGGTCTCGGCTTTACGAATAATAATTCGGCGAACGTAACGGTAACAGGTACTCTCAGCGACCTGAATACTGCACTGAACGCTGGAGGATTTACCTACACCGCAGCGTCCACAGGCGATGCAGATTTTACTATTACACTGAGCGATAACGGAAACACCGGTCCGACCACTGAATCGACGACCGTTAATCCATCAATTATGGTCGCGGATCTTTCGGCGGCTGACGACACAATTACAATTACCACCAATACAGCAGCGACGATTCCCGACTCTTTGTTACTAGCTAACGATACAGGAAGCGGACTGTCTATTACTGGTGTTTCTGGTTCGACTGCATCTTTAAATGGGTCTGATGTAGACTACACTTCTCCCACGTCAGGAACGACTGACAGCTTCGACTACACCATTGAAGATAGTTCGAGCAACAGTGACACGGCAACTGTTACCCTCAACCTCGTTAGTTCAGATAATAGCAATAACACCATTAACGGAACAAATGGTATCGACATTCTAGATGGAAAAGGAGGTGACGATGCGATCGATGGAGGAGATGGCAACGATATTTTAATCGGTGGTGATGGAAACGCTGACATCTTAACTGGAGGTAGCGGAGAAGATCGATTCGTCTACAACAGCTTCAGTCAAAAAGATCAGAATGGAGAAATCACAGATTTCAATCCATCAGAAGATACTATCGTATTCAATGGAGCGGATTTCCAACCGAGTCAATTTGTCTCTGGTAGCGTCAGTAATGTGGTGTTAGTTGATGATGCAGGTGACGATATTTCTGGTGCTGATATAATAGTATGGGATCCGAGTTATGGTACTTTTGGTAGTGCCAGTGATGTGAGTAATGCAGTAGCAGGGCAATCCGGTACAGTTTCAGGTAAACACGTACTCATTGTTTATATAAATACCAACAAAGGTAACACTGCAAATGTTGCCTATGATGACGATATGGGAGCTTCAGGAGCAGCCCAGAATATGGCCATTTTGAGCAACTATAATGTAAGTAATTTTAGCAGCTTGGCAAGTGCGCTTCAAGCTAGTGATTTTGAAGTGATTTGATGAAACATTATTTGAAGCGTTAAGAGTTAGGACTTACGCAGAAACCCGGCTTCTCGATAGAATTCCGTTATTTCAGTGTCCGGCTTAGAACGAGAAATCCAGTTTCTCGATCGACAAGTGCGTAATTCCTGAGAGTCTCAAACCCCGGTTTCTCGAACATAGAAACCGGGGTTTTCTGTCAAAAAACGTTCCTTCCTAACGCCCCACTCGATTCGCTTGCTGCGTTCCCGCCACCGTCGGCGCAACGGGGGAATCTTCGGGGAAGGAAGAAGTGGGTTTGGCGAAGTAGTCGTACGCCGTCGCCGACATCTGACGGATTAAGTCGGCGGCGCGATCGTCCTCATCGGGACGCTTGACGATCGCCACCATTAAATATCGCTTCCCGTTGGGCAGATCGATCGCCCCAGCATCCGCTAACACCGATCGCAAATTTCCCGTTTTGTGTGCGACGAACGCCCCGTCTCCCAATCCCTGGGGAAGTAACGCATCGTTGGCCGTCTGCGACATAATCCGCATCATGCGATCGCGACTTCGCATCGACACCAACTCGCCCCGTTCCAATTGTCCCAACAACTTTGCTAACTCCTGGGGCGTCGTCGTGTTGGTTCCCTCCAAATCCGGTAAAGGATTGCGAATCGTCGTTTCCGTCAACCCCCACTCGCGAAACTGTTCGTTCAATACCTTCGCCCCACCCAGGCGATCGACCAACATATTCGTCGCCGTATTGTCGCTGTCGATTATCATCGACGACGCCACCTCCAACACCGAATAGCGGGTTCCCGGTGCGTCGTACTGCATATATCCCGATCCCCCCGCGATATGGGATTCCTCCATCGTCAAAACTTCGTCGAGGCGCACCGTTCCCGCGTCTACCGCCCGGAAAAACGCCACCAAAATCGGGACTTTAATCGTACTCGCGGCCGAAAACGACATCGTATCCGAAAGACGCACGTAATCCCCCGTCGCCACATCTACGATCGCCACCCCAGGCGTCAACCCCGGATACTCCGCCGCCACCTGCTGCAACCGTTCCTTCAACGCCGTCAACTCCTGACCCAACGACAGTTCCGGCGACCACTTCGCGACCGGTTGCCCTTCAATGCCAGCGATCGCCTCTTCAGACTGTCCCGACAACTCCGCCTCCGAAGGCGTCCACAACGACAGCATCGTCCCGGCGATCGCGCTCAATCCCACCCCCACGATCGACAGCCGCATCACGTACAAAAACGGCCTCAACGCGGGCGGTAGCGGAGGACGAGAGGTCGGTTGGCGACGAGAACGGTGGGGGACACGTCGCTCGGATTTCCGGGGCGTTGGAGAGACAGCACGGGGCGATCGACGAGGTGATGTCGAGGGTGTAGCGGGCGGCCGCTTCGCTGAAGGTGACGTTGCCGGACGAGGTGGCGTGAATTGCAGCGGACGCAACGGCGGCAAGGGTTCGGACGGCTGGCGGCGCAGAATTGGGGAGGACACGGGTAGCGAACCGAATTCGCCACCGTGAGATGTCCGTTCGGGAGAAGGGGATGCCGGACGCTCGAACGGTTGGGGTTGCCGACGAACCGGCGGAGGAGGGGGCGACAAGTGCGCCCCAGCACTGCGTAACGGCGGTAAATCCAGGGAGGGTTTCCCCGATTTCGATCGCCGGGACGACAGGGGGGTAACGCGACCCGACGCTGGAGGCGTATCGGTGTCGTTCAAACGAGTGCGCCACTGGCGACGCATCCAAGCACTACCGGCGTTGCGGCCTCGGGACGGAGAAGGGCGATCGAAAAAATTGGGCATAGTCGGCGTCAGAAAGACAGAAACAACGGCGATTCGCCTCTCATTCAAGTTAAGGGATGCATTGACGCTCTCCCCCCAACCCTAGCGGGTATGGTCGGAGATTCCTGTTTCACTGGCTCATGCCTAGATAAACGAGCCAGCCCGAATACCCCCGGTCAGAACGCCTTCACAGGCTGTTTGTTTAACGTCCACGATGCGCCC
>NZ_JAQNCQ010000343.1:0-7879 GCF_028368005.1 Geitlerinema sp. CS-897
AACGGAAAAGAATTTAGTGGTCACGAAGAACTGGCTCAAAAACTGGGGGTATCCTGTTACTTTGCCAATCCTTATCATTCCTGGGAGCGAGGACTAAACGAGCATACAAATGGAATGCTTCGACAGTTTTTTCCGAAAGGTACAAATTTTAAAATTCGGTCACCAGACGCGGTCAAAAAAGCCGTAAATTTACTCAACGATCGTCCTCGAAAATCTCTTGACTATCGAACTCCTTCTGAGGTATTTTATAGTCAGGGATCGGAGACCGTTGCATTTCAAACTTGAATTGGCGGACAATTGAAAGCAGTCAGTAAAAGATAACGTGTTGTATTATTTTTTTGCGATCCCATTTTTCCAGCTTTTCAACACTTCACAGTATGCTTCCTCGCTAAACGAAACATTTTTTTGATAAAGCTGCAAAGCAATAAGAGGGAAAGGCAGACCCCATTCTTTTTCGATTTTTACAAGATAAGGTTCGATGGGATTGCAGTAAGGACGATTCTGAAGAATCTTATCCATTTCTCGATATCCCCGCTGAATTGTTTTATGAAACCGTTCGGATTCAGATTTAACGTACGATAGTACTCTTTGCAATACATCTTCTTGGGATTTAGGATCGGATAGACTCATGCGGGCTGGCTTAAATTGCTTGAAGATAGATGACAAAATAACTGGCCAAAATATTTTTTCGTCAATCCCTAAAATCTGCATACGTGCAATGGTATGACGAGCGAGCAACTTAATAATTCGTTGTCGACCATTTTTTCCTGGTGGTGGTGCGCCATCTGCAACTAGAAAACACAAGGCTTTTGCACGATCTGTAATCACTCGTTCGCTTTCACGAACCATCTTGTCAGGCAAGCTATTGAACTGCGAATACTGTCGAACGATATCAACGATCGCAGCATACTCAGTCGTTTCAAAAATTGAGGAGACACCTTGTAAGATAGTTGCAACTCGTTCTGTTCCAATTACCGTTTCAGTAAATGGATTTTTTAAAGAGATTATTTTTCCCGTATCTGTATCGATTTCATGAGAAATAAATAGAGAATTAGAAAATTCTAGGAATCTTCCACACTTACACCCAGGCTTGCAGTTCGTTCCACAATTCCGATCGGTACCTAAATCGTAAAATAACTCGGTATGAGAACCACACTTTTTCGTTTTTTCTCGAAAGCCTCGAGCATTTTTTGATTCTTGGCTTTGTTGCCAAAAATTATCGTCGATTCCCAGACCAACTAGCCTTTCCTCTGAAATGCCAATATCACGCCAAGCTTCATAGGTTTCAGAATCAGCAGGTAGCTGGTTTCCTTCTAACTCGCCTCCAGCAAAGTAAGAAACCCACAGGCGATCGCGATCGATTTTCAAAACTTCTGTCGCGAGTTTCCACATATTACAAATCGTCAATTTCTTGACACCCTGTCCAAATACAAAGGCTCCTGGCATTTCAAACAAACTCAAGTGGGTCTCATCACGACCTGCACTATCTAAGTCAAAGTGTCGAAAACAATCCTGAACGAGAACGAATTTGCCCTCCGATCGCAACTGGCTACGAGCTAAGGACATTTCAACCTGCACGAGTCCCGCGCTCATAACAAACGACATTGGAATTGACGGATGGATCATCGGCGCTCTTGGTAATACTTGGAAGCCAAGCGCCTGATAGTATTGAAGAAAGCGCTGACGAATCCTATAAGTACTATTCCATTGAGATGAGTTGTGACATAAATGTTGACTGGATAATATGTCCTGCACGTTCTTATATTGTGTTGAGGTTTCTCTGTCTGACGGTTTCAACATATGTGTGTTTTTAATCTTAAGCGAATTTCAAGATAGATTAAGATATGCGATCTGCACTGAGTATACGATCGAACAAATATATTTTATACAAACAAAAGTTGTATTTCGATGGATTTTAATTTTTCTTGATGTTTTCGGGATTAACAGCTTAAACTCAAGCAACAATTTATTTAATGCAATTTTGACCGAGTTTAGCTCGATCTGGGTAAAAGCTAAACCCCATATTCTTTATTCATTATAAAGCTGACTTTTGAGATGTGGTATAAAAAAATGTGAACTACTGTTTTTTGCTTTTTATAACATTTTATTAAGAAAGTTTTACAATGTTATATTTCTCAATCGATTTAAAAAACAGCGAGAGAAGCCATCTCTCGCCGTCGTACAAAACCAAAATTCCAAGTTACGGGTTCTAGAAACTCACCGAAAACGCGCCGAGTAACGTTTGCAAATTCTCCGCCACCGTATAGTTAATGTGATGCGCCCAAGGCAAACTATCGACGACCATGCCCAAACACAACAGCATCATATAGAGAATCGAATACTTAAAGAGCGATCGCGCCACATCGCGATTTTCAGGATCGCCCAAAAGCTGACGGGCTTTCTTTACAAACGGAATCCCCAACAGTACCGCAACCGCCGCATACACCGCACCGCAAACGCCGAGGGGATACACCAACGCCGCCGTCGAAGCCAACATCAACCAGGTGTACAGCCAAATTTGCTTCGCCGTCACCTCGTTTCCTTCTACCACCGGTAACATGGGAACGCCGACTTCGGAATACTCATCGCGAATGTAAATCGCCAACGCCCAAAAATGCGGCGGCGTCCACAAAAACACGATGAGAAACAACATCCACGCCGCCCAACTGAGATCGCCCGTTACCGCAGCCCAACCCACCAGCGGCGGAATCGCACCCGCCGCACCGCCGATGACGATGTTCTGAACCGTGTGGCGTTTTAGCCAGTGGGTGTAAACCAACACGTAGAAGACGATTCCCGACTGGGCGAGGAACGCCGCCGTTAGATTAGCCACCGTCGCCAGAATGACAAACGAGAGCGTGGCTAAAGTTCCGGCGAAAATCAGGGCGTGACTGGGACGCACGCGCCCGGAGGGTAACGGCCGCAGACTCGTCCGTTCCATAATGCGATCGATATCGCGATCGTATAGACAGTTAATGGTGTTGGCGGCGGCGGCGGCGAGCCATCCTCCGATTAACGTCGCGCACAACAGCAGCGGATCGACTTGACCCTTGGCCGCGAGGAACGTTCCCGCAGCAGTGGTGACGAGGAGTAAAACGATAATGCGCGGTTTGGTGAGTTGGTAGTAGCTATAGAAAACTTGGAATAAATTGCTGTGATGCCGTTCTGTCGTTGAAGTGATGAGATTCTGCATGAATGGGGAAGCAATTGAGAATTGACAATTGAGACTTGATAACGGAGAAGGCGAGGCAGATTCTGGTGTTTTGTGGATTGTCGTTAAATCTTTACAACTCGGGCGTCTCGAAAGGCGAGGACGGTAAACGCCACGAGGGAACCTAACAGCAATGCGCCGATAGCTTGGTGCGATACGGTGAGGGGTTCGACTTGCAGTCGCAGATAGAATGTTGCCACCCCCAAACCGATTTGTAGGAACACGAGTCCGCCAGAGAGTTTTGCTAGGATTCGTAGGGGTTGACTTAAGGCTGGCGTTCGTAGCGCCCATACCACCAAGGCGAGAACGGTGACAGTTGGCGGAACGACGCCGATAATGTGACTGTTCATCACCGCACAGAGATTTTTGTAACTCAGGCATTGGTGTAACACCCACTGAGACGCTACGAGTGCGCCGATGAGACTTTGTAGGTACACCAGAATCGCCCCAGTTAGCGAGACCCAGCGCAGGGATTTTGCGGTTCCCGTACCTCGGTAGGGCAGTAAGGCGACGCCCATCGAAACAACGGTGATGAAGAAGAGGAGGGCGGTTCCTAAGTGCGCGGTTACGATGTCGAATCGCAACAGTTCGGTGACGGTGAGACCGCCGAGAATGCCTTGAAATACGATGAGTCCGAGGGTGACGAGGGACATCCAGGGCAGCCAGCTGGGAAGTTCTCGCCGCCACCACCAGCTTTTGCCGGCGAGGACGATCGCCATTAAGCCAATCAGCGAGGCGTCTAGCCGGTGGAACCATTCGAGGAAGACTTGCAGGTTCATTTGCGCTGTGGGAACGAGCTGTCCGTAGCACAGCGGCCAGTCGGGACAGGCTAAACCGGCGTTGGCGACGCGGGTGGCACTGCCGATCGCCATCAGGACGACGGTAGCGATCGCGATTTTCCAGATGAGACGGCGCACGCGGACGATCGCTTGCGAGGGATTATCGGCAGTCTGGGTAGTCGGAGATGAGTTCAGGATGGAATGTGCCATCGATGTTTCGATTCGATCGAACGTCAGGGGTCGGGAAGCGGTTTGGCAAACGGGAATCGATCGAGGGGGCGATCGATGTTTTCTGGATTTCGAGAGCGAGATTTTCCCCTCGTGCAGTCGTTTGACTGCGAACTCGCATTAGTTTTACCTTAGAGCCTTTCTCTTTTCAAAGAACAGGAGTTTTAGAAATGTTTTAGATTGCTAACATTTTGTTAAGCTGTGTGATTTTTTTGAAAGTATTCCTTTGAAGTAAAATTTAAAACAATATAAAATATGGGCAGTCACCATCGGAGTCATTGAATTTTAGGCATTTTTTGACATTTCTTGACATCAAAGGCGAAAAGTGGATCGAAATCCGTAATACCGTTTACAATTTGAATAATTCATGTATTACTAGGTATCGATTAATGAGTTCAAAAAACTCGAAACGCTAAGATTTTCCAAAAAGAATCTAAAGATTTATCAATTTCGTCACAGCATTAAAAAAGCTGTTTTACTGTGTAACAGAGAGGCTCGGGCTGTTAGCTGGCCCAGCCAGCCAGTCACAGCTTGCGGACTGAAAAGCCGTTGGTCTCAACTCGATCGCGAGTACCACAAGAGGAAACGATACTACGTGAAACTACCCACTTCCATTAACACGCTCATCGCTGGCATCCTCATCACCCTGATCAGTCTGTGGTACGGACAGAATCACGGCTGGATGCCATTAGCCGCCTCTGAGGAAGCCCCCTTAGTCGATGGATTGTTCAACACCATGATGACCATCGCCACGGGGCTGTTTCTCCTCATTCAAGGGGCGATCGTCATTTCCATTATTAGATTTCGCCAAAAACCGGGAGACAACACCGACGGACCGGCCATCGAAGGTAATATCGGCTTAGAAATCGTCTGGACGGCGATTCCGGTGGTCATCGTCCTGGTGTTGTCGGTCTACAGCTTCGAGGTTTACAACGAAATGGGAGGACTCGATCCCGCCGCCTCGAGAGACCCCGGCCCTCAGAAAACCGCCGTCGCGCCAGGTTCGGCTATGGCGGCGACACTTCCAGAGGGGGACGGCGAACAGTTAGCCCTCGGAGTCGGGGCGTCTCCGGCGACCCAAGGCCGCAACGCCGAACTGGCCGTCGATGTCCTCGGACTCCAATACGCCTGGATTTTTACCTACCCCGACAGCGGCGTCGTCTCTGGAGAACTCCACGTTCCCGCCGGACGAGAAATCCAACTCAACATTGCCGCCCAGGATGTAATTCATGCCTTTTGGGTGCCTCAGTTTCGCTTGAAACAAGACGCCATTCCCGGCCGCCAAACCGAACTGCGCTTTAAGCCGGAAGTGGCGGGAACCTATCCCCTGATTTGCGCCGAACTGTGCGGGGCGTATCACGGTGCGATGCGATCGCAAGTGGTCGTTCACCCCCCAGAAGAGTTCGAGGAATGGTTGCAATCGCAAATCGCCCAACAAGCTGAAGAGACGCCGACGGTGGCCGCCGCGTTACCGTCAGAGAGCGATCGCCTGCAAGCCCGTACTGCCGATTGGAACGTCACCTCAGACACCCTCGCCTCTCTTCACACCCATCATAGTTTTTAGAGAGTTTGTAGAGAACGAATTGGGGCAAATCATTAACCGATAACTGTAAGTTGGGTTTCGTTCCTCAGCCCAACCTACCCTCAAAAACTGCGCGAAACTTCACGACTTCACGTATGACCACGACGACACCCCTCGAATCGAATCCAACACCGCCAAGTGGCGAACCCGAACACAACGAGCGTCACTGGAAAGACTTCTTCGGTTTCAGTACCGATCACAAAGTCATCGCCATTCAATACTTCGTCACGAGCTTCGTATTTTATCTAATTGCCGGGGCAATGGCGACGGGCATTCGTATCGAACTCGCCACGCCGAACCCCGACTTTTTGGGATACGACAACTATAACGGCGTACTGACCCTGCACGGCACGATGATGATCTTTTTATGGATCGTTCCGGCCGGTGCAGCCTTTGCCAACTATCTGATTCCACTGCAAATCGGTGCCAAAGACATGGCGTTTCCCGTCCTCAACGGCATCGCCTTTTGGTTGGTTCCCCCCGGCGGTTTGCTGTTGTTGACCAGTCTGTTAATCGACAATCCCCCCGTGGCAGGATGGACATCTTATCCGCCGCTGAGTTTAATTAGCGGACAGGTGGGAGAAATGATGTGGATTCTCAGCGTTTTGCTGTTGGGAACTTCATCGATTTTAGGGGGGATTAACTTCGTCACCACCATTTTCAATATGCGGATTAAGGAGATGTCGATTTACGATATGCCCTTATTCTGCTGGGCGATGTTAGCCACGTCGCTGTTAATTTTGGTTTCGACGCCCGTATTAGCTGGGGCGTTGATTCTGCTGAGTTTCGACCTGATTGCCGGAACGGCCTTTTTCAATCCCACCGGCGGCGGCGATCCGATCGTGTACCAGCATATGTTTTGGTTTTACTCGCACCCGGCAGTTTACATTATGATTTTGCCGGTGTTCGGGTTGATTTCAGAAGTGATCCCCGTTCACGCTCGCAAACCGATTTTCGGGTACAAAGCGATCGCCTATTCCAGTATCGCGATCGCCTTTTTGGGCAATATCGTCTGGGCGCACCATATGTTCACCAGTGGCACGCCGGGATGGTTGCGCGTGTTCTTCATGGCCGCGACGATGGTGATCGCCGTTCCCACCGGAATCAAAGTCTTTAGTTGGGTGGCGACGATGTGGGGTGGAAAGCTTCGCCTCAACAGTGCCATGTTGTTCGCTGTGGGCTTCGTGTCGATGTTCCTCGTCGGCGGACTCAGCGGCGTCATGGTCGCCTCAGTTCCCTTCGACATCCACGTTCACGATACCTATTTCATCGTCGCACACTTCCATTACGTCCTGTTTGGCGGTAGCGTCTTCGGCATTTACGCGGGAATTTACCACTGGTTCCCGAAAATGGTGGGACGGATGCTGAACGAGTTTTGGGGAAAAGTCCATTTCGTCCTCACCTTTGTCGGCTTCAACTTGGCGTTTTTCCCGATGCACATTTTGGGATTGCAGGGAATGCCCCGTCGGGTGGTGCAGTACGATCCCGAACTAACCTCGCTCAACCAGCTTTGTACAGTGGGGTCGATTATTCTGGCAATTTCGACAGTCCCGTTTTTGATTAACGCCGTGTGGGCTTGGTTTTGGGCTCCGAAAGCCAGTGCCAATCCTTGGAACGCGTTGACGTTGGAGTGGCAAACCAGCTCGCCGCCGATTATCGAAAACTTCGAGGAAGAACCGGTGTTGTGGTCGGGCCCTTACGATTACGGGATCGATCGCGAACCGAAAGACGAACAGTCCGTTTCCGAATTATTGGCGGAGGTCAAAGCGGAACTGTAAGGCATTGTATTCAGAAACCGGCGATCGCCGGTTGGGGTTGTCGGTTTCGCGTCGATGTCTTGAAACTGAGTCAAAACTTACGCGTTCGCACCATTTGTAGGATGGGCAACACCCACCGATCTCTACATTTAGTGAGAATTAACCTTAAATTGCGTAAGTTCTATCCAGATTCTTCGCAGTACTCCAGCCATAGCTGAAAGCTTGGCTGGTGGTGTAGCGAAGCGCGACCGAGGGGAGTAACCTACAAAAGATTTGCTACAGTTTAGATATGCTAAACATGACGTGGGAATTTAAGCTAGAG
>NZ_JAQNCQ010000344.1:0-2709 GCF_028368005.1 Geitlerinema sp. CS-897
ATCGACAACGCCAGCCCTGCGACAGATCGAGAACGCAAATACCCGCTTGGGATTGCAAGTCTTTTCGACCCTTGCTACCGATCGCCCTACTGAAAACGCAGCGTTCTCTCCGACGAGTTTGTCAGTGCTGTTGGGACTGCTCTATCGCGGGGCGCGATCGCAAACCCAAACAGATATGGCGTTCGCGTTGGGATACGCCGGATTGACGCCTGAAGAGGTCGATGGTTACTACGATACCCTTTTAACCTCCTTCGAGGCGCTCGACTCGGATTACACCCTCGATCTGGCTAATGCAGTTTGGGGACAAGAAGGAGAAGCGTTCGACCCCACTTTTCTCGAAATCGCTCGAACGGTTTATCGAGCGACGCTCGAATCGATCGACTTTCAACAAATTACCATCGCCCTCGAGCAGATTAACGACTGGGCGGCCGCCGCCACCCAAAACCGCATTCAGAATCTGTTAACCCCCCGCGATCTCGATCCGCCTCCAGTCGTCGTTCTCACCAACGCCCTTTATTTTTTCGGAGGTTGGACGCTTCCGTTCGACGAAGATAAAACCGAACAGCGATCGTTCGCTCTCGTTGACGGCGGGCAAATCGAACATCCGATAATGTTCCAAGAGAATATGTTTCGATCACTGCAAACCGATCTCTTTCAAGCGATCGAACTTCCCTATGGCGATTCGGAACGCATCGTCATGTATGCGTTTCTCCCCCACGAAAACAAAACGCTGGCAGATTTCTACCGCCAACTCACCCTCGAAAACTGGAACGCTTGGCTCGAGTCGTTCGACTCGCAGTACTCTCGAGCGATCGTCGTGGGTTTTCCTCGTTTTCGTCTCGATAGCGACGCACAACTCAACGAAGCACTCCAATCCGCAGGACTCGAGAGTATATTTAGAAACGATGCAGATTTTTCTAACATCGTCTCGGATGGATTCTGGATCGATCTCGTCAAGCAAAAAATCTACGTTGAAGTGAACGAACGAGGAACGGAAGCGGCCGCTGTCACAGCAATTATCGGAACGCGAGCAGCTCCGCAACGAATCGTTTTCGATCGCCCTTTTTTCTTTGCCATTTGCGATACGGAAACTCAGGCGATTTTATTTCTCGGTACCGTCGTCAACCCTCGATCGTGACGCGAGTTCGACCGTTCTCGATACCCGAACCTGTTTTTTTGCGATCGCGATGCGTCAGTCTTCTAGCCGCGTTTTACAAACGCTGACCCCCTATCTCTTCCTACTCCCGGCGGGACTCGTTCTCCTCGTCACCGTCTTTTTTCCCACCGCCCAAGCCTTTCTTCTCAGCTTTACCCGCTACGAATACGACCTCACCCAAGCCCCCCAGTGGATTGGCTGGGCGAACTTTCAACGGCTTTGGGTCGATCCGATTTTCTGGCAAACCTTGCGTCAAACTCTTCTCTATCTCGTGGGGGTCGTTCCCATCCTCGTGACCGTTCCGCTCGGTTTGGCAATTCTCGTCAACCGTCCCCTCAAAGGCATTTCCTGGTTTCGCGCTTTCTACTACACTCCGGTCATTTTGTCAATGGTCGTCGCGGGATTAGCCTGGAAATACCTTTACGCCGAAAACGGGCTGTTCAACCAAATTTTGCAGCAGTTGGGAGTAGAAAACGGGTTTCCCTGGCTGACGAGTCCCAAATTCGCCCTGTTTAGCGTCATGGCGGTGACAGTGTGGAAAGGATTGGGGTATTACATGGTGGTGTATTTGGCGGGGTTGCAGTCGATTCCCGAGGAATTGTACGAAGCGGCGTCTCTCGACGGTTCCGACGGGTGGCGCAAACATTGGGACATCACCGTTCCGTTAATGCGTCCTTATTTGTTGTTGGTGGGGACGATTTCGGCGTTGTCGGCGACGAAGGTGTTCGAGGAAGTGTACGTGATGACTCAAGGCGGTCCTCGCAACAGCTCGAAAACCGTGGTGTACTATCTGTACGAACAGGCATTCGATCGCCTGGAAATCAGCTATGCTTGCACGATCGGTTTAGTTTTGTTTTTGCTGATTTTGGGGCTTTCCTTTGCCAATTTGAAGCTGACTCAGCGGTAGTAGGTTTGGATTTTTTATTGCTTCATTTTTGAAAGACTACAGAAGTGAGATGCTCCCTCCTAAACCTATTGTAAAATTGCAATACACTCACTGAATTTGGCATTTTACAAGATTCGTGGCTTTCAGTTCAACACCTCTGAGCTTTTCCATTCATTTTGATTTGATTTGATACCTATGCCACAAACCAAAACACATCAAAGCAATCATAATAAAGAGGAGAGTGAGTCCCGTATCGATATTCAAATATGCTTCGCAGAATAGGGTGGCAAAAAAAGCTATCCCTAAGAGATAATAAATAGGATATTTTAATTTTACGCAATCCCACACATTTACACAATACAGAGCAGTTAATATAATGCCGCCGACTGGTTCGACGTTGACATCAAAGTAGTCTCCATATGCTAACACGATAAATAAAGCTATTCCTAATAAATAAGCTAAAGAACTTATTGAAACTCTCCTAACTCGGGCTTGCTGAACAAAACTGAAATGTAGACCCAGTAAGAATTTTGGGACTTTTTTTCAGAAAATGGTGCAAGGTTTTCCGATCGAGAAGCTCAAAAACCTTGGATTTTCGTCGGCGATTACCGATTCAATTGGGAAGCTAGAGTCCAAAACGACCATTGGGCAAGCTGTACGGCATCAG
>NZ_JAQNCQ010000345.1:0-14121 GCF_028368005.1 Geitlerinema sp. CS-897
CCTCTCCCCCTCTCCCCCTCTCCCTTTCCCAAAGTCGGCTTAGTTTGGTCGGGTAGAGCGACTCATCGTAAGGATAAGGAGCGTTCGATCGCGTTCGATCGCCTGCAACAGTTGCTCGAGGTTCCCGAGATCGAGTTTTACAGCTTGCAGAAAGACCCGCGACCGGAAGATGCGAAAATTTTAGCGACAGAATGGCGACTGAGAGATCTCGTGTCGAACTGTCGGGATTTTGCGGACACCGCCGCTGCGATCGCGTTTCTCGATTTGGTGGTGACGGTAGATACCTCGGTGGCACATTTGGCGGGGGCGATGGGAAAACCCGTGTGGCTGTTGTTAGCGAAAGTTCCCGATTGGCGGTGGGGGTTGACGGGGGAAACGACACCTTGGTATCCCACGATGCGGCTGTTCCGACAACGGCGACGGGGAGAGTGGGAGACAGTGTTGGCAGACCTCGATCGCGCCTTACGTCAGTGGCGGTCGCGTTGGGGGAGATCGTCGCAGAACGCCGAAACCCGATACCCCATAATCTTTTAAGTTTGTCTGTGACGGCGATCGCATCTCTATACGGTTTGCGATCGCATGACTTGAGTAAGCACGATCGCAGCCGAATGCGAACATCCTGAAGATACTGGAGGCAACATCGAAGCTCGCTAGGTCTCGCGTCGTTCGCGTCACTGCCGCCATGACTACCCAAGTTTTATCACAACCTGCAACCCTCGATGAAATGTTCGCTCGCGTGTGGACAGAAGGCTATCTGACGCGCGACCAACGCAAGACCTTGATGTCCGTTGTGTTGAGTAGCGCCATCAGCGATCGCGATCGGGAAGTTCTCGATCGCATCTTCCACGCAGTCCGTCGAGGTTGGCTGAAACTGCTCGATTAGTTGTTTCGGCTCGATACCGTTTTTTCAGCTCGTACGTTGTTATCCTTTCTCTCTCTCGACTTCTTCTCCTAGGCGATTTCGCGTTCCTCGTATCTTCCCCAAAACCTTACCCAACGCACTCTGTGTAGTGCGTTTTTTCGTTTTCTAGCTGCGACTGTCCGAGGGCGATCGTCTTTTCTAGAAGAGATAAGATAAAGACAAGACCCTCGCCGGATACAGGCGGATCGATTTTTAAAAAGGCGAAAAAAGCCTAAAAAAAGACTATGGTTCTGAAATACACGCTAATCTGGCTCGTTATCGGCGGAGCGTTGTGTCTGATGGAACTATTCGTTCCCACAGCGTTTGTAGAATTGGCTATGGGAACGGCGGCGTTGCTCGTGGCAGTCGTGTCGCTGGTCGTGCCTCAGTTGTCCGTACAAATCTTCTTGTGGATGGTGTTCTCACTGCTGCTGATTTGGCTCGTCAAGCGTCTGTTACCCAAGAAAACCCATTACGCCATCGCCGAGTCTACCGAAGCCACGACGCTAACGGAAATCGCGCCAGGACAACCGGGACGAGTGCTGTTTGAGGGGAATTCCTGGCAAGCTCGCTGTGAAGGCGATTGGACGATTCCAGCGAACCGGACGGCGATCGTCGTCGGTCGCAAAGGCAATACGTTGCTCGTGGTTCCTGAAGATTTTACGCAATCTTAAGGAGAGGTTGGGGGCGATCGCCTATCCTAGACGTGAATATTTGAGAATTTTAGAAAAAACACGAGAGGAAACTCAAAATGGAAGCCTTTTGGACGTTTATCGTATTGGTTGTCTTTGGCGGTGCTGCGGCGAGTAGTTCCGTGAAGATCGTCAACCAAGGCAACGAAGCCCTCGTGGAAACCTTGGGAAAATACAGCGGAAAAAAACTACAGCCGGGGTTGAATTTTATCGTCCCCTTTCTCGACAACATTGTTTTCAAAGAAACCACTCGAGAAAAAGTTTTAGATATTCCCGCTCAACCTTGTATCACCAGCGATAACGTTTCGATTTCCGTCGATGCAGTCGTGTATTGGCGGATCATGGACATGGAGAAAGCCTATTATAAGGTCGAAAATCTCCGCAGTGCCATGCAAAACTTGGTCTTGACCCAAATTCGATCGGAGATGGGAAAACTGGAACTCGACCAAACTTTTACCGCCCGAGCAGAAGTTAACGAAGTCTTGTTACGAGAACTCGACATCGCGACAGATCCTTGGGGCGTGAAAGTGACGCGAGTAGAATTGCGGGATATCGTTCCCTCGAAAGCGGTTCAAGATTCGATGGAATTACAAATGTCCGCCGAACGTCGCAAGCGGGCAGCAGTTCTCACCTCAGAAGGGGAGCGAGAATCGGCGGTTAACTCAGCCCGAGGAAGAGCGGAAGCCCAGGTTTTGGAAGCTGAAGCGCAACAACGGGCGGCCATTTTAGAAGCGGAAGCCGAAAAACAGGCAATTTTGTTGAAAGCGGAAGCCCAACGTCAAGAACAGGTGATGAAGGCACAAGCGACGTCGGAGGCCATGCAAATTTTGGCGAAAACCCTGAAGGTGCATCCGAAAATGTCAGAAGCGTTACAGTTTTTACTGGCGCAACGCTATCTGGAAATGGGCTTAGAAATCGGGTCGAGCGACAGCAGTAAAGTGATGTTCATGGATCCGAAAAGCATTCCCGCAACGCTTGAAGGAATGAAGACGATGATAAGTCAATCTTCGGAGCAAGAGGCGATCGAGCTGAAAGATTTTGAGGCTTGAGACGCCAGAATTCTTTGAGTGCGAATTCTGAGGAAGGTTCAACGTCAATCGAGGCTGGAGTATGGGCGAAACCCTACTCCAGCCTCGATTTTTGAAAAATGTTGTATTTGGAATAATGGCACGACTCGATTACATCAAGCCGATTTGAGACAGAATTCCTTGGCCGGTCAGCAGTTCGGTTGCAATTCCGATGACGAAGCCCAGCATCGCCAGACGACCGTTCCAGGTTTCAGCAAATTGAGTAAAACCGAATTTTGTTTCTTGGGTTTCCACGATCGTTACTCCTTATTTGTGAGGATGTGCTTCTTTTCAAAAGTTAACACAAGCTTCCAGAAGATGCAACGTTTTATTAAAAACAGTTGACAGAAGCTGTGTATTATACAAATAAATTTCTTTTCGTCAACGGTAATTCTAAAGATTTTTAAAAATTTATTAATCGCTATGTAGTTATCTAAAAGAAGTAACATTCTTGCATCCAAAAACACTACCCCTCTCCCCCTCTAAGCGGTAGGCTGTTAGCGTATTTCATTGCGATACGTTCTATGCTAGATTTCAACAACCTATCCCCCGTTACGGTTGGCGGACTGTTCGTCGCTCATTGCATAGTGGGAACGGCAGCAGCAGTTGTCGCCACTCGCAAAGGTTACGCTTTGGGATGGTGGCTGACGATCGGGTTAATTGGCGGAACCCCTAGTTTGGTGGTGGCGGTGTTGATGCAACCCAAAGAATCTCACGAAATCTAGATGGCTACAGATGTGTCGTGGCGAGGCGAGGTAGTACATTGAACGGTAACGAGTAGATATGAGAGGCTACATCGGGGGTGTTTGATGAAAATTCTTCACGGAACTTGGATTCCAGAAGCGATCGCATCGGAATTCTTACAGAAGGGAACGTTTTATCTGTGGGTGGAAACGGACGCACAGCCCCGAGGACGGCGAAAACGTAGTGGAAACGTTCATCCGAGACAGTTAGCGGGAACAGAGCTGGCGGATTTTATCTCGACGGAGTTTGCGACGGCGGTATTGAACCGAGGTCCGATCGATCGCGAAATTTCGACGCGATATTTTATTCTCCCGAGTACGGAGGAGGAACCGTTACCGTCGCTAGAAATCGCCCGCTATTTGGAAACTGAACCCCCCGAACCCTCGCAGTGGAACGCTTGGGCGGTAGACTGCTATACCCTGCGATCGCCGATTCACGCTCTCAATCAGATTCACTTTTTATGTACTTACGATCTGGCAAGCGTGCAACTCGGAAGCGATCTGCTATTTTGGTATTACTATACACAGTTTTTTAAGCAAGTTATTGTTAAAGACCAGTACGCACCTGGGTTGAAATATCGGGAAATCGAAACAGTCAAAAAAGGCAAACGCAAAACGAAGCAGAAATCTTTTGAAATTTCCCCAATTTGGGAGATCGTATCGGAGGCTTACGAGTCACAGTTGAGGGATTATGTCGATCGAATGCCGTTGGCTTGTGCGGCGGGAGTCAGTTCGATGGAAGACTCCTTAAAATTGTTCGATCGCGAATCGCTACTGCGGCATTTTTCCGAATGTCTTCTCAATCAAATCGTCACGGAAACCCCCGTTCCGAAAACTTTTGAGAAAACCCTCGCGGGTTCCTGGTTGCTATCGGGATGTTTTCGGCGTTCGGACAGTGATTTTATCGCCACGGGAGAAATAGCGTTAGAACGTTACAAACAATGGCAGGGATGGAAACAAAAAATTGCAGGCGATCGCACGGGAGCGGGATTTTACATTTGTTTCCAACTTCGAGAAGCCTCCGCACAGTTTCCCAACGACTGGGTGTTAAATTTACTCGTTTCTGCCAAAGACGATCCGTCGCTCAAACTCCATCTCGATGAGTATTGGGATTTAGAAGGACAACCGAAAAAGGCAATTTTAAAGCATTTCGGCAAGACGTTCGAGCGAGATTTACTGATGAATTTAGGGTCTGCCGCTCGTATTTATCCGAAGTTGTGGCAAGCCTTAGAAACTGACAAACCGACCGGCTGTACTCTGACCCTTTCCGAAGCGTTGGACTTCCTGAAAGAAAGTGCTTGGGTGTTGGAAGATGCGGGGTATAAAGTTATCGTTCCTGCGTGGTGGATGCGGCGATCGAAACCAAAACTTCGCATCAAAGCCTCTGCGAATTCTCAACCCGCTTCTGTGGGAACGGGAGCGTTTCAACTGCGAAATCTCATTCGCTACCAATACGAACTGTCTATCGGCGGCGAAGTGGTGAGTCCAGAAGAATGGCAACAGTTAGTTAACGCGAAAACGTCGCTGGTACAGTTTCGCGGAGAATGGATCGAGTTGGATCGATCGAAAATGCAGCAAATGCTGGAATTCTGGCAAGAGAACCGCAACAGTGTGCCGGAAGTGAACGTTTTAGAGTTCATACAGAAAGCAGCGGAGGCAGACGGGGAAATCGAAGTCGAACCGGACGAAACGTTAACTGCAATGATGCAAAAGTTGCGCGATCCGAGTTGCCTGCAACCGATCGACAACCCACAACAGTTGCAGGGACAGTTGCGAGACTATCAAAAACGCGGCGTCGCCTGGATTCAGTACCTCGAACAATTGGGGTTGAACGGCTGTTTGGCGGACGATATGGGGTTGGGGAAATCGATTCAGGTCATCGCAAAACTGCTGTTAGAACGGGAAAGCCAAGAAACGGTTCCGCCAACATTGTTAATTGCCCCCACTTCGGTCGTATCTAACTGGCGGAAAGAAATCGAAAAGTTTGCGCCGAATTTAACGGTGATGGTGCATCACGGAACGAACCGCGTGCAGGAGGAAAAGGCATTTTTAGACGCTATTGCGAACTACGATGTCATTATTACGTCGTTTACGCTAGCCCGAAAAGACCAAAAGATTTTTCAAAATGCGACTTGGCAGCGTATCGTAATTGACGAAGCGCAAAATATCAAAAATCCCAAGGCGGCACAAACGAAGGCGATTCTCAAACTCGAGGCGAACGCACGTTTGGCATTGACGGGAACTCCAGTCGAAAACCGTTTGATGGATTTGTGGTCGATTTTCAACTTCCTGAATCCGGGGTATTTAGGGAAGCAAACTCAGTTTCGCAAGGCGTTCGAACTTCCCATTCAAAAGGAGAACGATCGCGCCAAGTCACAGGTTTTGAAAACCCTAGTGCAGCCGTTCGTATTGCGGCGGGTAAAAACCGATCGCAACATCATCCAAGATTTACCGGATAAAGTCGAACACAAGCAATACTGTAACTTGACGAAAGAACAGGCGTCGTTGTACGAAGCGGTGGTGAAAGATGTCACCGAACAACTGGACGAAGCCGAGGGAATTCAACGCAGTGGCTTGATTTTCTCGACGTTGATGAAACTCAAGCAGATTTGCAACCATCCCCGCCAGTTTTTGAAAGATAACAGCGAGTTTACGACGGGGCGATCGCATAAGTTAAAGCGATTGGGTGAGATGATTGAAGAAATTCAATCAGAGGGTGAAAGTCTGTTGATTTTCACGCAGTTTACGGAAATTGGCGACGCCTTGCAGCGGTATTTGAAACAGGATCTCCGGTTGAATACCTACTACATCCACGGGGGAACCTCCGCCAAGAAACGAGAACGTGCGATCGAAGAATTTCAACATCCCGATACCGAACCTTCAGCGTTTATTCTGTCGCTGAAAGCTGGCGGGGTGGGAATTACGCTAACGAAAGCCAATCATGTTTTTCACTTCGATCGCTGGTGGAATCCGGCGGTGGAAAATCAAGCCACCGATCGCGCGTTCCGTATCGGTCAAACCAAGAACGTTTTCGTTCATAAGTTCGTGACGGTGGGAACGGTAGAAGAACAGATCGATCGCACTTTAGAAGAAAAAGAAAAAGTGGCCAGTGCGATCGTGGGAAACGACGAATCCTGGCTGACAGAACTCGACAACGAGAGTTTCAAAAAACTGATTACGTTGAACTGGCAAACCGCTGTCTTGTAACTCAAAAAATGTAGTTTGGGTCGAGAAACGAAACCTAACATCTAAGCTGCTCTCTTTTAGGCTTTACTGCGTTAGACCCAAGCTACCCCTAAACACTCATATCACAAAAAACGTAACCTTTAAACGGAGACAAACATGGTAAAATTTAGTAAAACCTGGTGGGGGCAAAAATTCATCGAGGCGATCGAATCCTTTACCGAAAGCAATCGCTTAGGTCGGGGTCGTTCCTACGCTCGCAATAACAAAATCAAAGACTATGTTATCGAAGATGGTTGTATCACTGCCTTCGTTCGCGGTTCCATCAATCCCTATTTCGGCGTGTACAAAGAACCCCTCTATACCACCACCGTCGAAATTCCTCCGATTTCTCAAAAAGACTGGTCGAAGGCGATCGATTATTTAGGATCGAAAGCGAGTTTAGTAGCGAAACTCCTCGTCGGAGAAGTTCCAGAAAACATCGAAGATGCCTTTGCTGCGTTGAATTTACATTTACTTCCCCACAGCCGCAAAGACTTTCACACCGAATGTTCCTGTCCCGATTGGTCGAACCCCTGCAAACATATTGCTGGGGTTTGCTATCTGCTAGCGTCGGAGTTCGATCGCGATCCTTTTTTACTGTTCGAACTGCGAGGAATGCCGCGATCGCAACTGCAAAAAGAACTATCGCGAACCTCCCTCGGTCGCGTTTTATCCTCCGCGTTAGACGAGGATGAAGCAAACATCGAACCCGCAGCCTCTTACTACACGCAACCGCAAACCGTCGAAGTTGGCAACGTTCCCGCGTTAAAAGACTTTTGGTCGCCTCCAAAACGCCTACCGCAACAAGCGGAAGCCGTCACCCCGGCAGTAGTTCCCGGTATTGTAGTGAAAAAAGGCGGCGACTATCCCCCGTTTTGGACGAAAGACAGTTCGTTTTTAACGGCAATGGAAGAGGTTTACGACCGCGTGAGAACGAAAAATAAAGGGGTGTTTTAGGAACTTCCAGAATCGTTCAGAACCTCCCGAACGAATTCAAGCGGTAACTTCAGCAATCGCGAAATCTCTTCGGCTTCTATTCCAGCCTCAGCGAGGTTTTGTACGCTTTCTCGCTGAGTTCGACGAGTTCCATCTTCGATGCCTTGTTCGATGCCTTGTTCGATGCCTTGTTCGATGCCTTGTTCGATGCCTTGTTCGATGCCTTGTCGAACGCCGTCTTCAAAGGCTTCTTGATAAAACCGAGTTTGTTTGAGATCGTCGAGTCCTAACATTGTGGCAATTTCCTCTCGGCTCAATTGCGGTAACTTGTAAATGACAATAGTTTCAATCAGATCGAGGAGTTCTCTTTGTAGTGAAGAGGTGGGAAGGGTTTGTTGAGTCTTTGTAAGTAGGCGTCGAGCCGCTTCGATCGCTCGATCTTCCGAGACCACCACCAGTTTAACAATTTCCACGCCCAAGCGATCCTCGCAGGTGTCTAATTCGTCGAGGTAGAGACGAAATACACGATTGGAGGCGAGAAGTTCGCGAAACTGGTGGGGATGTTCCCGTTCGATGTTGCGGGTGGGATAAATTACCGCTACTCGCCACGGATGAGGCGGTTGATATTGCCGGAGATAGACGAACAGTTCGGCGAAAATGCGAAAATAGAGGCTGTCATCCGGTTGAAATTGCACTTCAACCAGGTAAAAGGGTCGTTCGGCGGTGTCGTCGGTGGGGAGAAAGATTCCGTCGAGGCGAAAAGATAGTTGTTTGACTTCGACAGAGGAAAATTGATAGTTTTCGGCGTCACTGGGAGGACAATTCAAGAGGTCGAAGAAACTGCGAGGATATTGCTGAAAAATGCGGTAGAAAAGGCTGTCGGTTTTCATCCTAAACGACTCCAAATGTGACGCCGCGTTGTTTCAACCATTGACGATACCGAATCGAGGAGCGATCGAACGGAAGATGGACTTCTGCCGATAAATTGAGAGGGAGTTGTTTCGGTTGTTGAGATTCGACGATGGGAATGTCTTGACGAACGACCGTGTCCTGAAACTGCTGTAATTCAGCTTCGGGGATGTCCTCACCGTAGTTCATGGAAATCCACATCCAGCCGAGACTGTCTTCGACGTCGAGGGGACAAACGGCAAAGAAAATCGTTAGGCGACCGGAGGAAGACAGCTTTTCAAAGGAGGCGACGAGGGGTTGAGATAGATGGTAATTGTAGGTGACTTTTGCACCGATTCCCGTTCCGTCGGGGTCGGGTTGCCACACGCGAACGTTGTTTAAAGAAAGCCCACGATCGCTGATTTCTACTTCGTAGGGTTCCACTTTTGGACGAGTGCGATCGCCAAGAAAACCATCGTGAACGAAGGGAAAATGGGAAACGTCGAGAAAATTTTCCATAACCCGAAGACCGCTCGATCGCACCCGGTATTTTCCGCACAAAAACTTGCGATATTGGGAATCCTCCCACTCGGAAAATTCTGGAATTTGAGAAGTGTCGGCATCTGGCTGCAAGGAGACCCAAATTAACCCATAACGGACGGCGATCGCGTATCCCGACATCGCCAGTTGTGGCGGCGGCGTCCAGTCGGGACAACCGGGAACCTCGACACAACGTCCAGTTTCATCGAACTGTAGACCGTGATAGGGGCAAACGAGAAGGCCGTTTTTGACGGTTCCCCCGGAGAGTTTAACGCTACGATGGGGACAGCGATCGCCCCAAGCAGAGACGCGATCGCGCGATCGCCACAGAACGATATCCCGTCCCAAAAGTCGGATCGATCGCACCGTTTCTGGGGGGAGTTCGTCAGATTCGAGAACGGGATGCCAATCGTGAAAGAGCGAACAGTTCGTCATCGGAATACTTTAACGAAACGCAACTTAATTTTGCATTAAAAATCTTAAAATGCAATTTTGAATACGGTTTTTAAATTTAATATATGTTAAAATTATACAGATATATCTTACCTCAGACAAGCATGAAGTTCGATCTTGGCTGTCAACTCAACTATAGCATTGAAGACTCTAGTACTTTCATATTTAATATCACTGCCGCCGAAACCTCCACTCAAAAAATTGAATCTGAAGAAATTTCGATCGATCCACCCCTTAAAATTGAAGAATATCGATCTCCACAACGAACTCGCTACCTGCGTTTGACTGCCCCTGCCGGACAATTAAAGGTTTCTTATCGAGCTACTGTTGAAGTCAGCTATATTGAAGAGAATCCGAACCTCATTCCTGAAGTTCCCATCGATAAATTACCGCTAGAGGTTTTACCGTATCTATATCCTTCGCGATATTGCGAATCCGATCGCTTAATTCGCTTTGTACAACAAGAATTCGGCGAACTATCATCAGGATATTCCCGTGTTGCCGCCATTTGTAACTGGATTTACGATAACGTCATCTATTTATTCGGCAGTACGAATCCCCATACATCAGCTTACGACACGGCCACCGAACGCGCGGGAGTTTGTCGGGATTTCGCCCATTTAGGAATTGCCTTTTGTCGAGCGTTAAATATTCCCGCTCGTTTCGTGAGTGGATATGCGTTTGGGTTAAAACCTCCCGATTTTCATGCTTGCTTTGAAGCCTATTTAGGCGATCGCTGGTATGTATTCGATGCCACGCGGCTGGTTGCGAGAAAAGGATTAATTCGTATTGGGATCGGACGAGATGCAGCGGATGTTTCGTTTGCCACCATTTTTGGTTCGGCTCAAATGGAAAACATGGCGTTGTTCGTGGAGGTTGCAGAAGGAGAGCGTCCGAGTTTTTCGACCGACGCGATCGTCGGCGGCTTCAGTTAAGTTTGTCCGACTGATAAGACTCGGTATTCGAGGCGATCGGTACGGGGTCGACGAAGACGGACGCCAGTTCTGCCAAATTTACCGCTTTGGCTCGCAACAGTACGATCGGGTCGAGAGAGACCCTATTCGATCGCTCCCCATGTCAGGGAAAAGGAAAACGCGCAACCGATCTCGCCATCGGTTCAGCCCGAACTGGCGGCAGCTAAGGCTGTTAACAGACAGAGTAACCCGGCTTCAGTCCATTCCACCACGGCACCGTAAGTATCTCCCGTGTGACCGCCGAGTTTGGCGTTAAACCAAGCGCCCGTTAAAATAGCGATCGCGCTACCCCCTAAAACCATACCGATACCGAACAACCAGCGATCGGGGTTTAAGAGGAGTTGAAGAAGGCTCAACCCGAGTAAGGCTAAACCGCCAGGGATCAAATCGATCGCCGATCGAATCGAAGCGTGGTGAATCGCACCTTTCCCAGAAGGTTTGAGATAGGGATAGCGCACGATCGCCACCACTTGCCCCCAACGCCCCCAACCGAAGGCTGCCATTAACGCGAAGGTGCGATCGACAGACAAATCGGCTAACGCGGCAGTTTTCAGAAGCACGATCGCGATCCCTGCCATCACACCAAACGCCCCGACGACGCTGTCTTGCATCACTGCTAACCGACGTTGGGGGTCAGGCACTGCAAGGCCGTCGGCCGTATCCATGACACCATCAAAGTGGAGACCGCCGGTTACGGCAATCCCCGCCAAAACAACAACAACGCTTCTCGTTAAATCGGGAACGCCCAAGGCACCTAAAATCCCATCGATCGCACTTAAAAGCCCGCCGATAAAGAGTCCCACAAAAGGGGCCAAACGGGCGATTCCATTAAAGTCGAGCTTCCACGTCGGCGGAATCGGCAGACAGGTATAAAATGCGATCGCGGCAAGGGCAACTTGAGTTTGGCGAACCCAAAAACGCACGCGAAACCACGAAAATCGACGATCGCTCATATAAAATTGCAAATTCAGTTATTTGACGGATTTCCGAACCTAGTTATCTATGCCAAGATTGTATCGAGACATCGATCGCGATCGCTTCCAATCCCAATCTCGAGCCATCCCGTCATATCGGTCGCAGCTCGATCGCAATATAAAGTTCTAAATATCAAAATCTAATTTAACCACTTTGCTCACAACTCTCGACGCTCGCGAAGGGAAATCGTCCACCCAACCCAATCAGTTCCATGCTTGACCGCTCATCCGACATCCGAATCCCCGCCCCCTGCATCATCGAAACCGGACTAATTGTCAACAAACGCGATATGCAGCGCGTCCTCGGCGATCTCCATCAGATACGCTACCTTTACCTACAAGACGGTAAACCCTACAGTCGGGGCGAAGCGTACGTGGTTGAAGTATTTGCCGATACCCAACAATCGACCATTTTGGCCGATCGATCGCTCTATCTCAATGTTTGTAGTTTCGATTATTTAGAACTCAAACAAGACGAAAGAAGAAATACCTATTTCGATCTCGTTCAAGAAAGCCGACAACTGCGGTTAATTCCCGTCACGTCTCCACCGATCGATCGGGTGAGTTCGGACTTCAGCGACGATACTCTCGAATCGGTCTTAGCGCAAGTCATTTCCGCTAAACTCGACGCCCAAATCGACGACTTAGACGACTTTTATCGAGAAGAGTGATAAACAGTCAAGAGTGTAGAGGGAAGAGGGAAGACAGTTGACAGTTGATAGTCGTAGTGCGTGATCCAAAGACAGGAGAAATAGGCCGCGCAACCGGCCAACTCGTCACGCACCGACTCCACAGTTGACAGTTTCTCCCCCTCTCCCCCTCACCTCACCTCGAGGAAGCTTCTCGTTCTAGCAGCAGCGTGACCGGCCCGTCGTTTTCGATCGCCACCTCCATCATCGCCCCAAACTCTCCCGTTTCGACCCGCAAACCGCTTTGTTTGAGTTTCTCGACGAACTGCTCGTACAAAGCTTGCGCGGCGGTAGGTTCGGCGGATTTATCGAAGGAGGGACGACGCCCCTTGCGACAGTCACCATAAAGGGTGAACTGACTAACGACCAATAACTCGCCGCCGATATCGGTGACAGATTTGTCCCAACGGCTGTTTTCTTCGCCGTCGGAATGGGGAAACAGACGCAACCCCAAGCATTTTTTGGCCATCCAATCGAGTTCGGCTTCGGTGTCGGTGTCGGCGATCCCCACCAACAGGTTGAGTCCTCGATCGATCTTCCCGACTACACGCCTCGAAACGGTGACCTGAGACGATTTGACTCGTTGTACGACAACACGCATTTACAGTGAACAGCGAACAGAACCGGGATAGGGTGCGTGACCTAAAGACCGGAGAAACATCGGGTCTTACCGGCCAACTCGTCACGCACCTTTTACTACTGAAGAAGCTTTGCTAGAAACCGAAACCTTTACCGCTGTTGCTCGATGGCGTCGTCAAGCAGCTTTGCAGTTGAGAGAGTAACGTCTCGCGATCGAGATTCTGGCCGATGAGAACCAGTTGCGTCTGGGGTTCGTTTTTCCACTCGTCGTCTTCGATAGTGAACCGCTTACCGCTGAGATGGAAAATATGACGCTCGGGGCTTTCGTCAAACCAGAGAATACCCTTAGCCCGGAAAATGGTCGAGGGCAGTTGGTTATCGAGAAAATACTGAAACTTCCGAATAGAGAAGGGGCGATCGCTCTGAAAAGATACGGAGACGAAGCCATCATTTTCTAAGTGATTTGAATGATGGTGGTCGTGATGGTGGTCGTGATGGTGGTCGTGATGGTGGTCGGGGTGGTCGCACGCCTCTCCATCGTGATGGTGATGATGGTCGTGGTCGTGGTGATGATGGTCTTCTTTCGACTCGGCGGTCTCGAAATATTGGTCGGACTCGAACAGTCCCACGCTCAAAATCAAGGGAAGCGCAACTTGAGAACGAGTCGTGCGTAAAATGCGTGCGTCTTTTTTAATGTCGCGAATTCGCACTTCTAAGGCATCGACGTCCGCTTCGTCTACCAAATCCACCTTGTTCAGTAAAATGGTGTCGCCGTAAGCAATCTGACTGTAAGCGGCTTCGCTGTTGAACAGGTCGAGACTGAAGTTTTCACAGTCTACGACGGTGACGATCGAATCGAGGCGCGTTAAGTCCCGCAGTTCCGTCCCCAAAAACGTCAACGCCACCGGAAGCGGGTCGGCCAGTCCCGTGGTTTCCACCACCAGATAATCGACGTTATCGGGACGTTCGAGAACCTTGTAAACGGCTTCGAGTAAGTCGTTGTTAATAGTGCAACAGATGCACCCGTTACTCAGTTCCACCATATTGTCTTCGGTGGAGACGATCAGTTCGTTATCGATGCCGATTTCACCGAATTCGTTCACGAGAACGGCTGTTTTCAGACCTTCTTGGTTGCTGAGAATGTGGTTGAGGAGGGTGGTTTTACCGCTTCCGAGAAATCCAGTGATAATGGTGACGGGGAGTCCCAACTTTGGGGCTTCCATCGTTCGGTCTTGTTTGTCTGCGGTTTGCATAGCGTCGTCTCAGAGTCCGTAAGCTGAATGTGGCAGCGGTTTACCGCCCGTCGGTCTGAGAATGAGTCCTATTTACGGGCAACTGCCATGTTGTTAGTGTAGCTCGATCGCGGTAGCCCAACGGAATTCTTTCGCATCGCGCGATCGGACGATCGCGTGCGAGGATTCGGTCGTGGAAAGCCTGTGAAGCGATCGCCACCGGTGGCG
>NZ_JAQNCQ010000346.1:0-8829 GCF_028368005.1 Geitlerinema sp. CS-897
CGACCAACTCTTGGAGTTGTTATCGTCCTCGGGTTGTTCTCCACCCCTCTCGACGAACCCAAGATAAGGTTACTCCGGTTTCTCGTGGCCAGGTTTGAGGCTTTTTTCATTAAGCCTCACCTGTTGCGGTGACTAATTACCTCGAACAAAACCGACCCCACGACGCCTTAAACTGCTTCCGCGAGGCATTAAACCAATTTGGCGATCGCGCCGGAGTTCACAACAATCTCGGCCGAACCTACTACGCACTCGAACAATTCGATCTCGCCATCGCCAGTTACCTGAAAGCAATACAACTCGATCCCAACTTCGCCCTCGCCCACGAAAACCTCGGAAAAGCCTTCGATCGCCAAAAACAACCCGCCGCCGCCCTCGCCTGTTTCCAAAAAGCCAGCGAACTCGACCCGGATAACCTCAATTTCTACGGCTATTGCAGTTGGATGTGGCTGCGACTCGACTCTCCTGTGGAGACGCTTCACGAACGACTCGAAAACGCTATTGCTGCACTACAACAAGCGATCGACAAGTCGCCCCCGCGCGATCGCCAATGGTTGCAAAACCTCCTCGAAAGAGAAATTCCCCACAGCAACGATCCCTACGAAATCGCTTGGAAAACCCGCCGTCAGGTTCTTCGCGATCTTCTCCATCAAAGCCCTTGCGATCGAACCGCGAGATCGATCGCCCGTCTTTACCAAGCCTGGGGGGATACTCGCCTGGCTTACGATTCCTTTCCCGAAGCCGAAGCCTATTACGACATCGCCCTTCGCATCGACCCGGAAAACACCGACGCAGAGCGAGGTTTAGGGGCAGCACAGACGCGGATGAAACGGCGACAAGAACAGATCGATCGCGCCACAAAGTACCGCCAGTTTCCTATCCCTGAAGGACTCTATCCCACCGTCAAAGCTTGGCTGACATCGCGATATCCCCATCCCCCCAACCCCTCTTACCAAGCGCATCCCCTCAACCCCCCTTACCAAGGGGGGCTATGGGGGGATGTTTCCGAAACTGTTCGAGGCGATCGCGAACGTCCGCCCCACAACGATCTCAGCAAGTGCGACGGCATCAACTGCAAACGCTGTCTGAGGCGGATTCACCAAACTTACGCCCCTATCGGACTCAGTCAAAACCTCTATCACTGTTCCGCCGAAACCACCCTTCCCGACATCGCTCTCGATACCTTCACCGCCGACATTCCCCAGGGGCGAATTTGGGCGATGCCTCAAAGCAGTTGGTGGAAAGTCTGCGAAGCGATCGCCGTCATGTCACCCGACAACGACCTTCTGGCGGACATTTCCCGAGAATATCCCGGCGAACTCCCCGGTTGCGACAACGCCACCACCAACCGCAGCCAACATCGCATTTTTACAAAACATACTTTACCTGCTCTCGAAACGGTCAACGGAACGGTTGCTGTATTGTGCGGACTCTCGGCAAACGTTTACTTTCATTGGATGGTGGATATTCTGCCCCGTCTCGACATTTTGCGACGCAGCGGCTTTCCCGAAGGCGAGATCGATTGGTTTTACGTCAACAGCATCGACAAACCTTTTCAACAGCAAACCCTGGAACTTTTAGGGGTTCCCTTGCAGAAAGTTATCGAGAGCGATCGACATCCTCACTTACAAGCGACTCGCTTGGTGGTGCCGTCTTTTCCCAGTCATATCGGTTGGGCGACTCCGCAATCGATCGACTTTCTGCGATCGACCTTTCTTCCTCTAGCGGAAACCACTCCACCGCCGCTGTTTTCAACGCAACCGTCTCAGCCAGACAACGAGTTACCCGAACGCATTTATATCAGCCGACAACAGGCGAAATATCGTAAGATCGTTAACGAAGCGGAGATTATTGAGTGTTTGGCGGCTTACGGTTTCGTTCCCGTCGCTCTCGAACATTATTCGATCGTCGAACAAGTGCGTTTGTTTGCCAATGCCAAAGCGGTTATCGCGCCTCACGGTGCGGGGTTGACGAACTTGCTTTTCTGCCAAGCTGGTACGGTGGCCGTCGAACTTTTTTCGCCGAATTATCTTCGCTATTATTACTGGTCGATCTGTCGATATTTACAATTCGACCATTACTATATTGTGGGGAAATCTTTTCGCTGCGATCCGCTGCGACAGTTGCTTTATCCTGACTCTTTAACTGAAGATTTTTGGGTGGAGGTTGAAACCGTCAAGAAATTACTCGAACGGCTGTTTTTGTAGAGGTGCGATCGGGAGCATTTCAAAAATGGTAACTGTTCAGGGGGGTCAACATCTCGCACAAATTCCTCTAAACGCTTGACACGTATAGGTTTCAGGCATTCTTCTCCAGCGAGGAGAATGTCAGTACAGACCCCAAAAAGCAGTTCGATCCTCGCCTTAGCCGGAAACAGCAGCGTAGAAATCAATCAGAAAATCAATTGCAGGCTGTTTTCCATGCTGATTTCACTCAAAGTCATGTCTGGAGAATTTTCGAGATACCCCCTGAATAGTTACCGATTGTTGATTGGTCGATCTTGAATATCTACAATACAAAATAGCGAATAAGTTTTTCAATAATTTATTTAAGATTAAGTGCGATCGCATCCAGTTACCGCTCGAAGCACCTTGAAGTTTTATAAAATTCCGCGCCTGGAAAATTTCTAAATTCTAGAATACTTTAACTCAAACTTTTGAGGGCGATCGCAATTCTTAAATATCTTGAAATATTTTCGATCGTGTACGAGCCGATCGGTTAGTTTTAGGGAGGTAAAAGCTTAAAACTTAGACTGTCGAGAACAGGAGGACGATCGCTCGTGTTAATGCCCGGAACCAGCTATAGCGGGCCGCTCCCGCCCTTAACTCCCGAGGAAATCGCCCTGCGCGATCGCCTCAACGCCGATATCGAGCGCATCAGTGCCAACGGCGAACACAATTACATCGCTTACGACAACCTGCTCGCGGTGGCCGACTTCATCGAAGACGAATTTGCCAAAGCTGAATACGAAGTGCGATCGCAAGCCTACGACATCGAAGGCCAAACCTTCCGCAACCTAGAAGTCGAACGTCTCGGCACCGAAACCCCCGAATCGATCGTCATCGTCGGCGCCCACTACGATTCCGTCGTCGTCTCTCCCGGTGCGAACGATAACGGCAGTGGCGTCGCTGCCATCTTAGCCTTAGCCCGTGCGTTCGCCCGCGTCAGCCCCAAACGCACCCTTCGGTTTGTCGCATTTGCCAACGAAGAACCGCCCTTTTTCCAAACCGAAGAAATGGGAAGCGTCGTCTATGCCAAACGATGTCGCCAAAGCAACGAAAACATCGTCGCCATGCTCTGCTTAGAAACCATCGGCTACTACGACGACGCACCGGGAAGCCAAAACTATCCTATGGGATTGCTCGAAAACATCTATCCCATCACCGGAAATTTTCTTAGCGTCGTGGGCAATTTAGACTCGGCCTTTTTAGTGCGTCAGGTGGTGGGAGAATTTCGCGATCGCACCCAATTTCCCTGCGAGGGTGCGATTCTTCCCGGTAGCGTTGCGGGAGCGGGATGGTCCGATCACTGGGCGTTTTGGCAATACAACTATCCGGCGGTCATGGTGACCGATACCGCCCCGTTTCGCTATCCCTACTACCACACCGCAGAAGACACCCCCGATAAAGTCGATTTCGATCGCCTGGCTCGAGTCGTCATGGGTTTGCAACGCACCCTCGACGCCCTCGTGAATTCCTAAATTCCCAAAGCGATCGGCGAACCCTGCTGGCAAAACTTGTCAAAATAACAACAACCATTTCAAACCTGCCAGCCATCACCATGACTTCACTGCCGATCGCCGTGCCGATCTTCGACCTCGATCGCGTCATCGATCGATCTCCCCCTTGCGTCCCGGCGGACTTTCCCCTGCTCGAAGCTATGGTTCTCATGAGCCACCGACGCCCCGACAACGAGTCGAACGATCCCTCTGACGAGGCGAACTGGCAATGCTCCATCGGCGATCGCACCTGTACCCTCCTCAACCCCAGCAGCTACGTTCTCGTCGGAACGCCCGATCGCCTCGAAGGAATCCTCACCGAACGCGATACCGTCCGCCTGGCCGCCGAAGGTCGCGCTCTCGATACCCTGAGCGTTGGCGAGGTCATGAGTTCGCCGCTCGTTGGCATTCCCCAACGCGAACTCACCGACATTTTCGCCGTTCTCGCTAAATTCCAACAGCACAACATTCGCCATCTTCCCGTTCTCGACGATCGCCGACGACTGCTCGGCGTTATCGAACGAGGTCAGTTGCGCGAACTCCTGCATCCCGTCGCCTTACTGCGCCTGCAAACCGTTCGCGACGTCATGCAAACCGACATCGTCGTCGCGCCCCCTCACGCCTCAATTCTCGAACTCGCGAAACGCATGGCCCGACATCAAGTCAGTTGCGTTCTCGTCGCCGACGGCCTCCCAAACGAGACATCTCTAACATCGCCGGGATGCGTCGAACCCCTCGGAATCGTTACCGAGCGGGACATCGTACAGTTTCAGGTCTTGCAACTCGACCTCACCCACACCACCGCCGCAACGGTGATGAGTTCTCCGCTACACGCCACCACCCCCCCAAGCAGTCTGTGGTCCGTTCACCAACAGATGCAACACCATCACATCCGCCGTGTCGTCGTCCTCGACCTTCAAGGAAAACTCGCCGGACTCATCACCCAAACCACCGTTCTCAAATCCCTCGATCCCGGCGAACTCTACACCGCCGTCGGGACGCTATACGATCGGGTTTGTCGGCTCGAAGCCGAAAAAGTCACGCTCCTCGAAACGCGCAATCGCGATCTCGAACGTCAAATCGACGATCGCACCCACCAACTGCAACAGGAACGCAACTTTATCGCCGCCGTCCTCGATACCGCCGGAGCCTTCGTCCTCGTCCTCGATCGCGAGGGTCGCATCGTACGCTTCAACCAAACCTGCGAACGCCTTACGGGATATCGCTTCGAGGAGGTGCGGGGACGCCGTCCTTGGGAGCTGTTTTTACCGCCCGAACAAATCGAAACCGTGCGCGGAATGTTCGCACAACTGCGGGGCGGGCGATCGCGCAACCATCACGTCAACGCTTGGGTGGCCAAAGACGGAACCCAACGCGTTATCGAATGGTCGAACAGTATCCTCACCGACGATCGCGGCGAGGTGACTTACGTTATCGCCACGGGAATCGACATCACCGAACGCCAGCAGATGGAAGACGCCCTGCGAAATCTCGTGACGGGGATGTCCTGTCGCCACGGTAACGCCTTTTTCCAATCTCTCGTCACCTATCTCGCCCGCGCCCTTCAGGTCGAACGGGCGTTTGTGGCGCAACTGAGCGACGACGGAACGTGCGTTCGCACCCTCGCCCAGTGCGACGGCGGCCGCTCCATCGAAAACGAGGAATACTTCCTCGACGCCACCCCGCTTCGAGCGGCGATCGCCGGTCGGGTTTGTCTGGTTCGAGAGCGGGTGCGACAGCAGTTTCCCGACGCGAGTTGGCTCGAGCGATCGCAGGCCGAAGCC
This sequence comes from Geitlerinema sp. CS-897, assembly GCF_028368005.1. NCBI lineage: Bacteria > Bacillati > Cyanobacteriota > Cyanophyceae > Geitlerinematales > Geitlerinemataceae > Geitlerinema > Geitlerinema sp. CS-897. The sequence goes on from NZ_JAQNCQ010000346.1 coordinate 5,500, forward strand.
TTTGCGGGAGCGCCTTTACTCGATCGCGCCGGAAACGTCCTCGGACTCGTCGCCGCCATTGGAAGCCGCCCCATCGAAACGCCTCATTTCGTCGAAGATATTCTCAACGTCTTCGCCGCTCGGGCTAGTTCCGAACTCGAACGCCAAACCGCCGAACGTGCGTTGCGAGCGGAAGAGGCCAAATTTCGCCAACTGACGGAAAACATTCGCGAAGTCTTCTATATTTTCAGTGCCGATTTCCGTCAGTGCGTCTACGTCAGTCCCACCTTCGAGGCGGTGTGGGGGTTCGATCCCCGACATCTCGAAGAAAACCCCCTACGCTGGATAGATTTCGTTCATCCCGACGAACGCCAAGCGCTCGATCTGGCTCTGCAAGACTTTCAGACTCGCCTTCACTTCGACGGTGAATATCGCATCGTCCGTCCTGACGGAGAACTGCGCTGGATTCGATCGCGAAACTTCCCCGTGCGCGACAGCAACGGTCGCATTTACCGCATCGCCGGACTCGCCGAAGACATCACCGAGCGAAAACGAGTGGCCGAACGGCTGAAACAACGGGCGGAGTTCGAGCATTTTCTCAACCGAGTCGCACGCAGCATCCGTCAGTCTCTCGATCTCGACGCAACGCTGAAAACGGTCGTCACTGAGGTTCGACAACTGCTCGAGTGCGATCGCGCCCTCGTTTATCGTTTCGAGGAGGATATGAGCGGAACCATCGTCGCCGAATCGGTTCTTCCGCAGTGGACGAGCGCCCTGGACTATCACATTGAGGATACCTGCTTTCAAATGGGGGCGGGAATGCTGTACCGTCTCGGACACCGACGGGCGATCGCCAATGTCGGCCAGGCGGGGGTGAGCGACTGTCACCGCCAACTGCTCGATCGCTTTGAAGTCAAAGCCAATCTCGTGGTTCCGATTTTGTTGCGAGCCGACAACAACTACGAAACGCAACTTTGGGGACTGCTGATCGCCCACCAGTGTAGCGCTCCTCGTGCTTGGCAGCCTAGCCAGCTCGACCTGCTCGAAGAACTGGCGGTTCAATTATCTTTAGCGATTCAACAGTCGCAACTTTACGGAAAACTCTGTACCGAACTGACCCAGCGAGAACGCATCGAAGCCGAACTGCGACAAGCCAAACTCGACTTAGAACGGCGCGTGAGCGAACGAACTGACGAACTGCGTCGGGCTAACGATCGCCTGCAACGGGAAATTCGCGATCGCCAGCGAGCAATGGCGGTTCTCGAGCGTCAAAATCTCAAGTCTCACTTGTTCGCACAAATCGCCTTTAAAATTCGCCAGTCCCTGAAACTCGAGGAAATTTTACAGACAACCGTGGCGGAATTGCAACAAATTTTAGGGTGCGATCGCGTCCTCGTCTATCGTGTCTTGCCCAACGGTACCGGAGGTACCATCGCCGAAGCGGTGACGCCGGGATATCGACGCGTCCTCAACTGGAACTTCTCTGAAGAAGTCTTTCCCCTTGAATACCAGCAGCTTTACGGACGGGGAACGGTGCGAGCGGTGGCGGACGTGCAGGCGGCTTACGAAACCTCGACTCCGTGTTTGTCGACGTTTTTGCAGGACTGGCAAGTGCGAGCGAAATTACTCGTTCCCGTTTTGCAAAGCGAAGCGCTGTGGGGATTTATTATCGCGCATCAGTGCGACGGTCCGCGACAGTGGAGCGACGACGAACTCGAGTTGATGTTGCAAGTGGCGGATCAGTTGAGCGTGGCGTTATCGCACACGCAGCTCGTGGAAGCCCTAGAGAACAGCGAGCGTCGGTTTCGCGCCACGTTCGAGCAGGCGGCGGTGGGCATCGTTCTGGCGCGAACGGACGGCCAGTTTACGCGCATCAATCAGAAGTTTTGCGATATTCTCGGATATTCTCATGAGGAACTGTTGCAGAAAACCTTCGATGACATTACGCATCCCGACGATCGCGTGCGATCGCGCCGGGGAATTCGCGCCGTTCTCGCCGGACAGATGAAGACTTTTTCGACTGAAAAACGGTATTTGCGTCGAGATGGATCTTTTGTCTGGGGATACTTAAGCGTGTCGTTAGTGCGTCACGACTCGGGCGAACCGGATTATTCGATCGGTGTCGTCGCAGATATTAGCGATCGCAAACGAGCTGAAGAACGCTTGAAAACTTCAGTAGCAGAAAAAGAAGTGTTACTTAAAGAAATTCACCATCGGGTTAAAAACAATTTATACGTGATTTCTAATCTTCTCGAATTACAATCCGACATTCTTCAAGACGAACGCACGCGATCGCTATTTGCGGACAGTCAAAACCGAATACAAACGATGGCACTCATTCACGAACAGCTCTATCAATCTGACGATTTAGCTTGCATTAATTTTACAGAATACTTAAATCGATTAGTCGAAAATCTTGTATTTTTTCAAGATAGCGATCGCGGTAATATCGAAACAGAAATTGAAGTCGATCCAGTTCGTTTAAACTTAGAAATCGCAATTCCTTGTGGATTGATTGCGAACGAACTCGTGACTAACGCATTTAAATATGCGTTTCCAAACCGTTCTTCTGGACAAATTTCAATTCGCGTTAAAGAACTTTCTCAACAAAAAATATATCTCGAAATAGGAGACAACGGCATCGGCTTACCCGAAACTTTAGATTGGAAAAATACCGAATCTCTCGGACTCAGGCTCGTCAACTTACTGGCAGAACAACTCGAGGCGATCGTAGAAGTCGATCGAGAGAACGGTACAGTCTTTCGGTTGACGTTTCCGATACTGCCCACAACCTAACAGTTTTGAGGAGATCGAACAGATCGAACGATCTACGGTTTGCGATTTCAAAGTTCTCTGCGTCACGCTTTTTAAAATGGGTATGTCAGACGTTAAAATTCTCATTGTCGAAGACGAAACTATCGCAGCGGCCAACATCGCTCGCCACCTCGAAAAGCGAGGATATATCGTTACAGCTCGAGTCGGTTCGGGAGAAAAAGCCTTAAAGCAAATCGAAGACAATCCCCCCGATCTCGTCTTGATGGACGTTCACCTCCGAGGAACCATCGACGGTATCGAAGCCGCTGCTCGCATTCGAGAAAAAACGCAAATTCCCGTAGTTTACATTACCGCCTACGCTGACGACGATACCATCGAACGAGCCAAATATACCGAACCCTACGGCTATCTCGTCAAGCCCTTCAAACCACAAGATATTTAGGGCTTGCTGAAAAGAAGTGAAAAGCTTACGACGTAAGGCTTAGAGGAGTCTTGACATGGCTTCGAGAACCCGAAAAAGAGGTAAAATTGGAAATTCCTGTGCATCCGGCAAGAAAAAATGTATCAAAAATCACA
>NZ_JAQNCQ010000347.1:0-14894 GCF_028368005.1 Geitlerinema sp. CS-897
ACGGAATCCGAATTTCAAACACTGGTTTTTTCCAACCTGAAAAACCCCTCTATCCCCCCAACCCCCCTCTTCTTTGGGGGGCTAAGGGGGGATGTGGTGAAGACTTCTTGAAACCTAGCTTATCGGGAACGGATTCCGTATGACGTCTGATACGGAATGCGAATCTCAACGCTTCGACTCCGCTCGCTTCGACTCCGCTCAGCGTTGAGTCCGAGCGGAGTCGAGGACTCAAATACTGGTTTCGATCGACCCGACAAGCCTCCCTATCTCCCCTCTCCTTAACGGATTCTGGATCGACCCTATCCGCTCGTCTCCATATTTGACCGATGGGTTGTCTGTGTTCTTTAAATTTCGGTTGACAATAACGTTATGATATGGTATTGAGTATCGAACGACCAAGAGAGAAATCGGAAACCTCGTCCGAGAGAGGTGCTTTTCAACGAAGGTCTAAGACGCTTCGAGTTGTTCGTGTTCGACGATGAAAACGTTGGAGTATAAGTTGGCTAAGATTTGTTTGCCTTGTTGGGTCAGTTCGAGATATCGCAAGGCGTTTTTAATGTAAGGATAGACGCCGTTCCAGTAAAATTTGGGGTAGCCTCGGCGTAAGTGTCCGGGTTTTTTATAGCCTAATGCTTTATTCGTTCCGGTTTCCTCGAATTCGTAGAACAAGGCCGAGATTTTTTTGAGGTATCGCGGATCGCTGAGTTGTCCGATCAGGTCGGCCGCCCGCACTAAGCCGGGGTAGTGAATGGTGTCTTGGTGGTCGTCGAGAGAGGGAACGGGAAATCGCGTCAGTTCGATGTTCCGTTTGATGGTTTCGGCATCGATGAGTTTGTGACCGCCAAACCGTTCGTCAACAAAGAGTTTGCCGCGATCGACGTGGTACGGGGTCAGACTGGCATCTGAAGCCCCAGGCGGCAAGCAGACGAAGACGCCGTCTCGACCGGTGGCGTAGAGGCCGGGTCGGTCTTGACGACAGACGCCCTTGACGTAACCGATGTCGTGACAGACGAGGGAAATAATGCAGTGCAACCAGTCGTCGCAGGAGACGCCGCCTTGACGGATATGTCTGCCTCGTAGGATTTCTTGACCGACGAGGGTGACGAGAACGGTATGTTCGACGTTGTGATAGAGGGCGTCGCTGTTGGCAATGTTTTCGAGTGCCATGCCGCCTGCCCAGGCGATGATATCTTCGTAGTCGGGGTTCAATCCGCCATAGGTGCGTCGGTAGCCGTCACGAAGTTGTGAGACAAAGCGATCGATCGTGAGTTCGGTAGCGTTCAACATTGGCGATTGAGAGTTGACAGTGAACGGTTGATAAGTGTTGTGCGGTACGGGTTCGATCTGCCCGAGGCGTCAGCGTCCGGCTGTGGCGATCGCCTGTTGTCCTGGGGGAGAGGCAACGAACCCGAGAAAGGCTGACACGTTGGGCGTCGGTGGGTTTTGGTACGCGTAGTACAGCGTGCGTTTGTAGGGATATTGGGCGGCGGCTGGGGTCAAGCCGTCGATCGCTACCACGCGAACGGTGCTTTGGTTGAAGATTTGGGCGGCGGTGGCGTAGCCGATGCCGTCGTCTCCTAATTCTCGCAACATCGGTGTTGTGGCGTCTCGTTCCATCGTCGTAATGTTGGGGGTGTTGCCGAAATTGCCCCCCTGGAGAACGAGTTCTTGAAAGGCTTGGCGCGTCCCGCTTTCGGGGGGACGGTTGATGACGCGAATGGGTTTGTCGGGGCCGCCGATTTGCGACCAGTTGGTCATTTGTCCGGTGAAAATGTCCACGACGTTTTGTTGGCTGAGTCCTTGACCGAAGGGATTACCCACGCCGACGACGAGGGCGATCGCGTCGTCGGCCACGGGAACGGCGACTAACCCCTGGTTTTGTTCTTGGGGTGTTAGGGGACGGGATACGGCGGCGAGATCGGCTTGTCCGTTGAGGAGGGCTTGGATGCCGTTATCGGACCCGGTGGCACGAGTGGAGACGGTGGTTCCGGGGAATTGGGCTTGAAAGGCAGTTTTCAGGTTTTCGTTGAGGGACACCATACTCGTCGAACCGTCGATCGTGACGGTGGTTCCGCTGGGAACGGTCGTCGGAGGTGAGAACGCGTTCGGCGTCGGTGGGGGAGGCGGGGCAGTTGTGACTCGATCGGGTGCGGCGTTTGGGGCTTGCTGGGCTGGGGCGGTGGTGACGCCAGACGGTGCGGTTTGGCGTTTGAAGAACCACCAATATCCTCCTCCGGCTAGGAGGAGAAATATGAGGATAAAAACGATGGGAGGCGGGCCGCTGCGGGGTTGAGTCACGATCCTTTACTGCTGGTGTGGGGGACGTTTCGATTGTTGCAACCGTCGATCGATCTCGTCGTCGAGGGTGAGGGTTTCCCAGTCTTCTGCCATATTATCGCTGGAAAGGTCGCGGACTTCGGCGAGGGCTTGTTCTTCGAGGTGTCGTTGTTCGATGGTGTCTTTGGCACGGTCGAATTGCGATCGCGCGGAGTCGATGTTGAGTTGGCTGTTGACACGAGCGATCGCATCGAGGGCTTGACTCATTTCTGCCATGTCCTTCATGTGTTCCATGTCGGCTTTGTAGGCTTCGAGATCGATTCGCTCTCGATTCAATCGGTCTTGGGAGGCTTTGACAAAGACTTCGGCTTGGCGAACTCGTTCTTCGAGTTGGGGCAGCAGTTGTTCGAGTTGGATGGCTTTGGCCATGGCGAGGCGGGCGGTGTTTTCGTCTCCGTTTTGACGGGCGGCGATCGCTTGTCGTTCGTACTGTTTGGCTTGTCCGACTTTCTCTTCGTATTTCAGTGCGGCTTTTTGGTAGGCTTCGACTTGGGCTGAGACCGCTTCGGCCAGTTGTCGGACGGACGCCTGCATTGCCTTGAGAGATGTTTCGGCACTTTGCAAAGGGTCGGCGGTGCGGCGTTCGTCTTCTGGTGGTAATCCCCACAACCAATTCCAGATATTTATCGTGACTCGTCCGGCAGTGTCGCCCATGAGCCAATATACTGCTTTTTTCATTGGGGGGAGGGGAACGGGGGGAGGTGTTGGCTTTCTAGTTCGATTTTAAGCTGTGGGTTGGGGGCGTGCAAGGGAAGGCGTTTTCCGTGGTTTGGGAAATTCACCATAGAGGACACGGCAGAAATGTAGAGTCTTAGCTTCCTATGGTAAGAAATAATGAGGTTAGCCGATTTGCTTAAACTCGAAAGTATTATTTAAAACCTCGACTAAAACAATTAATCCACGTCCTGCCGATTTAGCAAATTTCAAAGCCAAGTAAGCTTCGACAGCATTCCTACCAATACCAACAGAAAAAGACGTGGGCATTCCTGATTGTTTTGAAATAAATTCTTCTACAAATAGTTGATATTCTAATAGTTCAATTAAAAGACTATCTCCACCTTTTAAATAAGTTTTTCCGTTGAATGTTTCAGACAAAAAATGTATTCTATTTATAGATTCATTAATAGAATAGCTATACCTTTCTAGTTCATCTAATTCGTTAGATACGATCAGCTTTTCCAGTTTTCTTCCAACAAGATCTCCATCAATTGCAACAAAAAAACTATTGGTTTTCATCGTGCTAATAGCCTTTTCCAAAATTCTTCACTAGCCTTCGCGCATCTAAAACATTCTAAAGCTAAGTTAATAGAAATTCTAACTTCATTAGATTTAAACTGATGAGATGACATACCTGCATGAGCAGAAAGGTTTCTAAACGATCTTAACGGTGTTAGTAACCCAGGAATTGTCAATAGAGAATCTAGATTTTTGTCAATATAACTTCTTTTTTTGCCACTCATTTCAGAATACTTTCTAAAGAAGAAGGAAATAGCACCCAATGAATCTTTTTGTTTGAGAAGATCTATTCCAAAATCATTAGCAAATACTTTTGCTGGTGGATAAATCCTTAAAAACTCTAGCAACTCATTAATAAATACCTCACTTGAGGTTGTTGCATCGGAAACTGCACTGCGGAAATTATCACCTTGAAAAAAAGAAAGTACGCCTTTTCTCAAATCATTACTAATTTTATGAAGAAAGGAGATTTGCTTGATTTCGGCAAATATATTATCAATTTCCTCAAGATAAAACACTAAGTCGAAGTAACTCAATCTAGATATGCTTGAAATACCTGTAAAAGGCGGCAGTTTTGTATACTCATAATGTTGCCCCCAGTTCGGACGATCGGGTATTTCTTTAGGAGAGCATAGTAAAGAAATATAGTAAATATTTTCTATTCGTAGTAAACTAGCCGCAAGATAAAGTTGAGCAGTGACAGCTTTTTGTCCATTGGTCAGATCTACATACTTCAGGGAATCATTTTTAAAAACCTCTGTAAAATCTTCCGCTTTTGCCAGACCTTCACTATCTAAAGATACTTTTTCTATTCTGATATCTCTTCCTAGAAAATTTCTATAAATTTCCTCCTGCTCAATAAAAATTTTGTTAATTTCAGGTGACGAGAATACGACTACCTTTAATATCGGTTGATTTTTATCTCGATCGAGTAGTGTTTTAACAGCAGTAGCTACAAGCTTAACCGTGTTGAGATTGATATTACCACAAGTATACAGGACAGCCATTATTTTCTCAAATTTGTGTATTACTTACTCTTAACTCGCTTTGTTGATGTCTCAAGATGAATGATTTTTATCAATTACCCACCAACATATAGGTGGTAGGGGCTAACAATCTTATTCAGAGAGCAACTTTCTGAATATCTATTCTGAATTACTGCGATTGTAAAAACCTGTTGGCATATTATCCCGAGCTTGGATGGATTGCAAGAAATTTTTCGGATATTTTCAGATTTCGCCTTACTCTACACGAACTCGGTGGCAAGTTTTGAGGGATCTTCCGAACTTACTATGCAAAAAATCGCTGAAACTTTTACAGGGTAGGAGTTTTCACTAAACTGTACAAAACGAAAACTCAAGTCGCACGCATCCCCTTCCAGATAAGGGTTACAGCCATTTGTCCTACATACCAAAGTTGGAAGAACCGTTTTGAGCAAGGATTGACAGTTGACAATCCGAGAACTACAACAGGAGCAATGTTCTGTCCTAGCAACGATCGCAAGAGCAGAACGAATGCTTCGATCAGAGTATATACTTCCAGTCTTTGCTGTTGCTACAGCGAAAGCTGTCCTCGCTCTTGGTCTCCGCCAGCTCTCAGGCGTATTAGCCTATTAACAGAGCTTCCCCACGGGATCGTCGGGAAACAGTTTGCCTCGGTGGTCGGATTCAAGACGCGCTGCAAATGCGGAATTACTCGATTTTAGCCCACGGTTTGCGTCCGGTGACAGAATCGGACTACCGCCAATTGGAAGCCGCGCTCGCGCCTTTGGTTCGGGAGGCGATCGCGGCGGTGGTGTCGAAAAAGTCTCCATCTCCAGTTCAATTTCCCTCGGAGTGGGAAATGTAGCGGTTGTCTCCGATCGCTGACAGAACAGATAGATACCCGATACCTCAGACGGTCAATTTTTCCTAAATCTCCTGTTGAGGAAAATCAAAGATGCGATCGACCGTTCAGTCAAATTCGTTATCCTTAAGCGAATTTCTACAACTCCCCGAAACCAAGCCAGCGACAGAATACGTCGCTGGAAAAACCTATCAAAAACCGATACCGAAAGGGAAACATAGCCGACTGCAAACCCGACTCTCGGCAGAAATTAATCGGGTCGCAGAACCCGATCGCATCGCCTGCGCGTTCACCGAGTTATGCTGTACGTTTGGCGGGAGATCGATCGTTCCAGATATCTCTGTTTTGGCTTGGGAAAAGATTCCCCTCGATTGTCGAGGGGAAATTGAAAATACCTTTGAAGTTGCACCGGACTGGACGATCGAAATTTTATCCCCCGAACAAAATCCGACTCGCGTAATGAGCAATATCTTATTTTGTCTCAACGCCGGAACTCAACTCAGTTGGCTCGTCGATCCTGAAGAACGGTCGATCGCCATTTTTAAACCGAGAGAACAACCCGAAATTAAGCAAAATGACGATCGACTCCCTGTTTTAAGTCTTTTAACCGATTGGAATATCTCGGTACGGGATGTTTTTAGTGGCTTGAATTTCAGTTAACGTTAAAATTGCAGATGTTTTAAGGTCGTCCCGAGTTTGGGAGTATTTACAAAGCGGGTTCGTGAGGATCGATCGCCGATTCAAAAATGCTAAGTCTCAGAAAGACCAGTGGGTGAGGAAGTTCACCGAAAAACTGGAACAGTGTCACCAGACTCAGCCCCCCAAGAAATAGGATCGCAGTCATTATGGCTTGCAGTCAGTTCCAATCTATTGGTTCGATTCTTAAGGAATTTGGTATTTCTTATACTGAAGAAGATTTTGTTATCGGTGTCGAATTTGAAATCCCAGTGAGTTTCCGTGACGATCTGGAATTCGTTATGCGGGAAGGGGTGGTCGATAACTCGGAATTTGCCATTTGCGAAAATCTCATTTATCCAGTTCTCAAAGAGGTTTGGAAACGCTACGCTAAAGATTTTGTGCTGTGGAGCCATCAAGCTCTCAATTACGACGATCGCCTATCAGGATTTCCTGAATATATCCTGGCTAAACGCTCTGAATTAGGAAAAGTTGTCTTCGATCGACCTTATCTTTTGTTGGTGGAAGCGAGGCAAGATAAATTTGAGGAAGGCTGGAGTCAATGTCTAGCTGAGATGATAGCTGCACAGAAGCTCAACGATCGCGATGAAGTTACAATTTTTGGTATTGTCTCAAATGGGAAGTTCTGGCAATTTGGGAAATTAGAAGGCGATCGCTTTACCAAAAATATACATCCTTACACAATTTACGATCTCGATCGCTTATTTGCCGCAGTCAATTACAGTTTTCAGCAGTGTCAGTTTCAACTGGAAAGTTATGTCAGTACTTTGTGAGTTTGGCGATGAGTTAATTTGGAGAAAATGATTGATGACGGTTACCGGAGCAACAACTCATTCAAAACTCACGTTTCGAGACTTTCTCGAACAACTCCCTGACGAAGAGGGAGATTACGAACTCGTTGATAGAAAATTTGTGAGAAAACGACCGACACGACGACATGAAACCATCGCTGAATATATTGCAGACGAACTCAAAGCTGAAATCCGTCGTCTGAGTTTAAATTACTGGGTATCGGGTCGAGTTGTCATTCGCACAACCACCGAAGACGGAACCGAACAAGGTCGCCATCCAGATATTACGGTGGTCAACAAACAGCTTTGGGACTCGCAACCGATGGCGTACTCGGCGTTACTGGAACCGCCGCAGATGGCGATCGAAGTGGTTTCGATAAACTGGGAAGACGATTATGTCGATAAACTTGGTGAGTATCAACGGTTGGGAATTCCTGAATATTGGATAGTCGATTATATGGCGATCGCCAGTCGCAGTTATTTAGGGAAACCGAAGGAACTGACAGTGTTTGTATGCAGTCTGGACGACAACGGAACCTATCGAATGAACCCTTATCGGGGGAGCGATCGCATTGTCTCGCCGACGTTTCCCGAACTGGCGGTTTCAGTTGAATCCATTTTCAACCGTTAAGTCGATCGATACGTGAATTCACCAGACGAACTGCTACTTCACCTTCAGCGGTAAACCCGACACCATGAAAAACACCTCGTCGGCGAGATCGGCGACAAACTGATTCATCCAACCCTGTAAATCCACAAACTTTCGTCCGTTGGCGTTCTCCGCGTGTAAACCCATCCCGATCTCGTTAGAAATCGCAATTAACGTAAAATCCTGCTTTAAAACTTCCAACAGTTCCCGCTTCGCCAACTTCAACGACTCGTCAATATCGCCTTCAGTATCCATAAAAAAATTCGTCAGCCACAGGGTAATACAATCGAGAACCACCACTTCCCCTGCAAACTGATGTTTGGAAATATATTTCTCTTCCTCCACCGTTCGCCAGGTGGCGTCGCGATCGCTCTGGTGGCGTCGAATCCGTTCGAGATGGTTGTCGTCCCAAATCCGCGATGTTGCTAGATAAATCGGCGTATCGGACAAGCGTTTGGCCAACTGTTGCGCGAATTTGCTTTTACCGGAACGCTGTCCGCCTGTAACGAAGTAAATCACAACGGTTTGAGGGGTTTAAGGTGTGTAATGCTTTTCTCAGGGTGGCACGATCGGCGGTAAGATTCAAATTGTTTTGAGTGCTTGTTCTGGGTGTATCGTGTTGTCCCTCGGATCGACAATCCAGCTTGACTCGTCAGGTTAGGGATCTCTAAACTGCTAGATTGGCGACGACTTATCGTAATTTCCTGATTACACTACAAACTCTGAGGTCGCGATCGTGTTTTACATCCAGATGGAAAACGGACTTCCCCATCACTTCGATGCGGCTTGTGCATTGTATGGTTGTCGGGAATTAGAAGAACCCTATCAACTCATCTCTTATGAGGAATTAGTGACAGGTCAATACGACGATGCTCTACGCCGGGGAATTTTCGTGGGGACGGTGGAGTTTATGCAGGAAGTCTGGAACAGATTGAAAATACCCATGCCTCGACTTCCGAGGAACTCCAATCGGGTTTCGCAATGTATGACTTTAGGGGAAGCACTAGAGAGGCGCGAAAGAGAAAATAAGCCCTTATTTATTAAGCCGAAAGATATGAAGGTGTTTACGGGTTTCGTTCATGAGGGATACTCCTATCGCTGTCTTGAGGACGTACCGCTCGATGTTTGGGTTTTAGTGTATCCGGTATTTAGCTCTCCTATTGTCAGTGAATGGAGGGCTTATATTCATCGCCACGAGATATTAGATGTCAGGAATTACTCTGGCGATGTTTTTGTCTTTCCCGATAAGGACTATCTCGATCGGGTCGTTCGAGAGAATAAGTCTGATTTTCCGAGTACTTATTGTATCGATATCGGGGTGCTAGAAAGCCAGGAGCAGGTGGTAATTGAATTTAACGATATGTGGGCGATCGGGAATTATGGCATTCCCAACTGGCTCTATGTGAAAGCTCTCAGGGATAGATATCGAGAGATAATTCGGGGTTAACTGGGTAAGCCATCTTGCTTTCTAGCTTTAGCATCGCAGTTTCCATTCCCTTGCAGGGAAAAAGCAGGAAAAAACGCAGTGGCAGAAGATCTAGGGTTTGTTCGGCTTTATGTTTCCGTCCCCTTGCGGAGAAAAGGTAGGAAAAGACCTCAGCACACCGGAGGCGACGCCACCACATCCTGTATCAAGGCGGTGTTTCCGTCCCCTTGCGGAGAAAAGGTAGGAAAAGACCCGCATATAATTCCTCTCCCGCTCCTTTTTAGCGTGAGCATCGTTTCCGTCCCCTTGCGGGGAAAAGGTAGGAAAAGACTTGCGGGGGTTAACTCACCGACCTCTTGCTTGGTACGGGCGAGCGCTGTTTCCGTCCCCTTGCGGGGAAAAGGTAGGAAAAGACGCGATCGAATCGATTTTAGAGCGCCCTGAGTATTCCCATTGTTTCCGTCCCCTTGCGGGGAAAAGGTAGGAAAAGACAGACCCCCAGCTAGAGAATAAGTCCCTCGTCAAGCAAGTTTCCGTCCCCTTGCGGGGAAAAGGTAGGAAAAGACAAGTATTAGAGGTTTATTTGGGAAATGTGCGTAAGGCAGGTTTCCGTCCCCTTGCGGGGAAAAGGTAGGAAAAGACACTGTTACCAAGTGTTTGGGGTCTAGATTTTAGAGGGTTTCCGTCCCCTTGCGGGGAAAAGGTAGGAAAAGACTTTACGCTGTCTGATTACGCAGCCGCCAAGGAGGCAATCTCGTTTCCGTCCCCTTGCGGGGAAAAGGTAGGAAAAGACCCGATGCCGTATTTCTCTTCCATGAAGCGGCAAATATAGTTTTTCCGTCCCCTTGCGGGGAAAAGGTAGGAAAAGACGCTCTCGTTCGACCAGTTCCCAACGTCCGGGGTGAAACTCCTTTTCCGTCCCCTTGCGGGGAAAAGGTAGGAAAAGACTGGATACAGCCACAGACGAACGGGGAACCACTGATTTCTTTTCCGTCCCCTTGCGGGGAAAAGGTAGGAAAAGACGCGAGGGTGACGTCGGGTTGGGCGATCGTGGCTTCAAAGTTTTCCGTCCCCTTGCGGGGAAAAGGTAGGAAAAGACCGAATCGAATGCGGTCGTTGGTCTTCCCCCAGATGCTCAAGTTTTCCGTCCCCTTGCGGGGAAAAGGTAGGAAAAGACTTCGGCGATCACGCGCTCGGCGTTGGCTTGGATGGTTTCGTTTTCCGTCCCCTTGCGGGGAAAAGGTAGGAAAAGACGTTTCAGCCGTTCTTCTCGCTGGCGCAACTGTTCGGCTTTTTTCCGTCCCCTTGCGGGGAAAAGGTAGGAAAAGACTTTATAACTGTGGAAACCTTGTGCTATTTAGTTTTCAAGGTGCAGTTCCGCGAAGCTGATTCACACTCTGTTACAACCTCGATCGCCTAAAAGATTTCAAAAGAAAATCTTTTGAATTTGAAGCTGTACTAACTTTATCGAAAACGCGAGACGCTGTCAACACAAAACTCGTGAAATTGCAAAACTTTACATTTTCTCAGGGAATTTTAAATTCCCTTTAGCTTTCCGCGAAAATAAAACCACATTTTACAAAAAGAAACACACTCAAAACCTCCATCTCAAAAGATAGAAAGCCAAAAAACTTCCAAACTTAAACCCCAAAAAAACAGTTACAAAATCAAAAAATCCGGCGGTTCGTAAGGCGGCGGCGACCCAAACACCCGAGTTTCCCGTTTCGCCCGTTCGTCCAACGGATACACCCGCAAACTGTCTTCGGGTAACTCCAACACCCGCAACCACCGCTTCAACAACCGCTCCAACGTCTCCTCGTCGCAAGGACACTCGAACACCGAATACTGAACCCGTTCGCATCGCTGCTCGATTAACTTCGCTAACTTCCTCCGGCGGCGATCGCACCGCACGTCATAACACACCAACCACAACCGACTCATCCTCACCACCTCCTCACCGCACCGTAAACGCCCGATAGTCCGAGCGCAACTCCACACAACAGCGTCCCAACCACCGCGCCTGTTCCAACAAAATCTGACTCAAAGTCAACTGGCGATTTTGCGGCTCGTAAAAAAACCGCGTCTGAAACCGACGTTCCAACTGCGCCAAAAATAACTTCTTCGCCGTCGTTCCCAACCAAACCCCTTCCCCATCCGGCGACGGCCCGAAATCCAACGGATCGAGTAAATCCGACTCCAATATCCCCCACACCGTTCGATCGATCGCCACCGGACGAAACTCCTCCATCACGTCCAACGCCAAATTGGGACGATAGGGTTCCGTGGCGTGAAAAAACCCCAAATACGGATCGAATCCCGCCCGAACGCACGCCGAAAACACCCTCGACAACAACACCCCATACCCCCAACTCAACAGCGCATTTCCCGGATCTCGCGGCGGACGGCGGTTGCGCCCCGAAAAATTCCACCGAGACGGCAACACCTGCGCCAACGCCTGATAATACGTTCGGGCGCAAATCCCCTCAATTCCCATCAACTGCGATCGCTCCAGCGGCGACTCCAACCCCTGCAACTGTCGCAAATACGTCCCCATCGTCTCCACCGCCTCCGCCAACACCGCCACTCGTCCCTGTACCTCGCGGTTGCGCCGCTGCAACAACACCCGTTGATTGCGAATCTTCCCCAACACCAACATCTGCGCCAACGCCATCCCGAACGTCGTATCCACCACCCGATACTGCGCCAACCGCAGCGTCGGATTCGTCTGAAACTGTCCCTGCAACCGTCCGCGAAACCGTCCGTCTCCCCGTAAAAACAACGTTTCCACCCCACGATCGAGCAAGGCGGCGATCGCCTGCGCCGTCAACTGCACCCCCGGTAACACCACCAGCAACCGCAACTCCGCCAACCGACAGCGGCGTTTCTCCTCCCCTCGCTTCACCGTCAAACTCTCGTTTCCATATCCCACCACAGTCCCCGGTTCGGTTAAATAAAGTGTCGTCATACCTGTTGCGATCGCTCGACTCTTTTATTTAACCCCCTATATGGAAGCTGCACCTTCCATAAGGATGTCATAATAGCCACGTTCGCAACCTCTACCCTCAAACTCTCATGATGTCTCGCACCCTTGCCAAACAACTCACCCGCTACCGCAGCGTTCTCGTCGCCCTCGCCAACGCCGGAATCACCTGGATAATCCTCATCGTCGCCCCTCTGGGCTTATTCTCTGTAATTCTCTGCACCGGGCTAGTTTTTACCAGCAGTCTCGCCCTCAGTTGGCTGGGCGACAAAGCCCTAATTTCCCTTCTCCGACAAGGCGGTTACGACGTCATGTCCGCCACTCGGGCCCCCTATCCCCTCGATCGCACCTACGATCGCCCCCTATCGCCCCCAGACGAAGAAACCAGAGATTGAAACGATCGCCGTAACAGTATCGACACGGGCACGATCTCAGGTTTTTTAGGGTCTTCGGGAATTGCGGTGTAATTTGTTATTTTGAATGCAAAATTGGGCGGGGGCGCATTGCCATGACGCCCCTACAGTAAGGGTTTTACTTATCATGAAATTAGCGTATCACCTTAAACCGAAAAGACCCATCCAACCCAGGTGTTTCGCACCTTATCGTCGAACCTTCTTTAACAACTCCAATTTAGCGAGCGATCGCCGCACCTAAAAATCCAGCGTCACACCAAAATACTCCTTCAGCTTAGACTCAAACATGGCTTCGTTCTCGAGTTCGATTTCCTCAACCCGATCGCTTTCCGAGATTTTCAACTTATTTCCTGCGATCGTCACGCGACCGTTTTTCCTCGCCAAACTAATCAAACGCTGTCGCGTAAAAAACGACTCAGGATGAGTTTGATGGTATCGACACATTTCCTGAAATTCACTTAAATCTCTTTCTTTTAACGTAAATAAATATTGAGGCTCGACCTCTCTATTTTCTATCTTATCCACACGATAAACATCTCCCTCGTGTTTTTCAATGATGAAATGTCCTCTCGGATCTTGTTGTACGATTCCCGGCTTTACCGTTAACGGATGCAACGTAAACTCACCAAATCCTACATCCAATAAAAAATCTCGACCGTCAAGACGAGCGATCGTTACCAAATGGTCGAATTCCCGTTCGGAACCTTGGTTACGGGCAAAAATTCGCGCCGAAATTCGCTTAACTTGAAAGCCCAAACCTTTCAAAAGCTCGTAAAAAAGTCCGTTTAGCTCATAACAAAATCCACCTCTTTGACTTAAAACAACTTTTTTGTAAATGCGATCGAGATCCAGTTCGATCGCCCGTCCATAGTGAACGTCGAGATTTTCAAACGGAACCGTTAACAAATGAGATTCTTGTAACGCCCGCAAAACCTCTACATTCAAATTCAGATCGCCAGAATATCGAATTCGCTCGAGATAGTGGTTGATATTCATTGTGGGTTGCTGTCCAATCCAATGTAAGGGTTTTCAGAATTGTCTGTTAACCCAAAAAACGCGATCGCTCGCTTATGCAACGCGGTGGGGTGAGTTCGCCCCAACCGATCGCCCTCAACGTTCAGAAGAGCGATCGTAACAATTGTATGGGAAAGATAGCAAGACGCCCTCAGCCTCATCAACAGGTCGATCGCCGGACAGTTGACGGTTCCCCATCAAAAGCTGGACACTATAAAAAGTCGTCTACTTCAACAATTTCCTCGATCGCCCCAATGCCCTCACCCCCCACCTGGACAGACGACACCGAACTCGTCGGCCTTCGCTTCGAGTTGCAACCCCATCACAGCAGCACTCTCTTTCCCCAATACAGCATCGGATTGCACGCCTGGTTTCTCGACTGCGTGCGTCAAAGCAATCCCGAACTCTCCACCTACCTCCACGACGGCGAATCCGAAAAACCCTTTTCCCTCTCCCTTCTCGACGGCGAACTTCCCCTAGTCGGACGCCAACTGCAAGTCTCAGGCGATCGCACCTACGGCTGGACGTTAAACCTCCTCACCGCCGAGCTAGTCCAGTGGGCGAAAACCTGGCTAGAAACCCCACCCCAAACCCTCAACCTGCGAGCTGCAACCTTCGACATCAAGGCGATCGAAGTCGATCCTCCACCGACGACCTATCAAACCCTCTTCGACACCGCCGACGCCGCCACCGTTCGACTGAGTTTCCTCAGTCCCACCAGCTTTCGCCATCGCGGCCATCACGTCCCCCTTCCCGTTCCCACGAACCTCTTTCACAGCTACCTGCGCCGTTGGAACGACTTCTCAGGACTTCCCGTCGAGACAGAAGACTTTCTCGACTGGGTCGATTCCCACGTCGTTTTACGCCGCCACGACATCCGCTCCCACAAAGTCGCCGCCGGAAAACGGGGGTCTGTCACCGGCTTTACCGGATCGATCGAGCTGTCCGTTTCCGCCACCGCTCGCCGTCAAAACCCCGACTACGCCAAACTGTTCGCCGCTCTGGCCCGTTTCGCCCCCTACTGCGGAACCGGCCACAAAACCCCTTTCGGCTTAGGACGAACCTGCGTGGGGTGGACTGAAGCCACCGCCGAACCCAACAGCGAGCAAACGCGCCTCGCCGAACGCATTGATGATTTAAACGAGCTGTTGCTGACGCGCCAAAAACGCCCCGAGAGCGATCGCGCCCGTAAAATCTGCCAAACTCGCGCCACCATTCTCGCCCGTCGCGAACTCGGCGAATCTCTCCAGGCGATCGCCGACGATTTAGAAATGCCCTACGATACCGTTAAAACCTACGTCAAACTCACCCGTCGCACCTTGCGCGACCTGGAGTCTAACCCACAACAACAATTATCGATCGACTAATTAGGGCTTGCTGAATAAGTCTCCAGAGCGAATTCTGATGCCGTACAGCTTGCCCAATGGTCGTTTTGGACTCTAGCTTCCCAATTGAATCGGTAATCGCCGACGAAAATCCAAGGTTTTTGAGCTTCTCGATCGGAAAA
>NZ_JAQNCQ010000348.1:0-21070 GCF_028368005.1 Geitlerinema sp. CS-897
CCTCTCCCCCTCTCCCCCTCTCCACATCCTCCTGTCTGCCTACGCCTGTCGTCCCGGCTTAGGGTCCGAACCGGGGATTAGTTGGAATTTAGCCAAGGAATTGGCGCAGTTTCACGAAATTTGGCTGCTGACGCGGGAAAACAACCGCCCTCGCATTGAAGAGGAACTGCAAAAGACGCCGATTCCGGGGTTGCACGTGGTGTACTGCGATTTACCCGAGTGGTTTCAGAGACTCAACCGGGGTCAGCGATTGGTACAACTCCACTATTATCTGTGGCAAATTGTCGCCTATTTCGTCGGTCGCGATTTACACGAAACTCATCGCTTCGACGTGGTGCATCACGTGACTTACGTGAAATATTGGAGTCCCAGTTTTTTGGCGTTGTTGCCAATTCCCTTTATTTGGGGCCCTGTCGGTGGTGGGGAAATGACACCACAAGCCTTCTGGCGGGAGTTCGGTACGCGGGGCAAAGTTTACGAACTGCTGCGAAACGGGGCGCAACGTCTCGGGGCGATCGATCCCTTTGTTAGTTTAACCGCCCGACGCAGTGCGATCGCCTTCGCTACCACCGACGACACCGCCGCCTGTCTCCAACGCCTGAACGCCCCCGACGTGCGCGTGTTGTCTCAGTTGGGACTCTCTGAGGAGGAGATCGCGACCCTCGAAAATTGCGCTCAAGACCCGCCGCAACCTGCCCTATTTCTTAGTATCGGGCGGTTTCTGCATTGGAAGGGGTTCGATTTGGGCTTACGTGCCTTTGCAAAAGCTGATTTGCCGGAAAATGCGGAATTTTGGCTAGTGGGGGACGGAAAAGAGGGCGATCGCCTGCAACGCCTCGCCGCCGAATTGGGAATTTCCCACCGAGTCAAATTCCTGGGTAAACGCTCCCGTGAGGACACCTTACAAATCCTCGGAACCTGCACGGCGTTAGTTCACCCCAGTTTGCACGATTCCGGGGCGTTAGTCTGCGTCGAAGCCATGGCCGCCGGCCGTCCGGTGTTGTGTCTGGACTTAGGCGGCCCGGCGGTTCAAGTTACTGAAGACACCGGATTTAAAGTGTCGGCGTCCGATCCGGATACGGCAATCTCTCAGTTAGCCGAAGCGATGGCCGAAGTGGCTGGCGATCGCGACTGCTGGCAGCGTCTCAGCGATGGCGGCCGAAACCGCATCCGCCAACACTACCGCTGGTCGGTAAAAAGTCGGTTTTTTAAAGATCTCTATGAAAGGTTATGTAACTGTAGAGAACCCGTCTCTTCCAGCTCTCTCACGAAAGGAATTCCATAAAGTTTTTAAAAGTTTTTACGAAGTTTTAAATCGACACTGGACACTATGAATTATTTCGCTTAATATCGTAACAAATTTACCCAAAACACGCTCTCTAAAACGTTGACTTCACCCATTAATTTCTATGTCTAACATTCCTGTCGCCATTCTTTGCGGTGGAAAAGGAACGCGCCTCAAAGAAGAAACCGAATTTCGTCCGAAGCCTATGGTCACGGTTGGCAACCGTCCCATGATCTGGCACATCATGAAAATTTACTCCCATTACGGCTTTAATAACTTCATACTTTGCTTGGGGTATAAAGGTGAAATGATTCGGGAGTATTTTTTAAATTACGACATTCTCTACAGCAACGTTCTGCTCGAGTTGGGAAGTAAAAATATCACCAAACTCGACAACGGACACACCGAAGAAGATTGGAAAGTTTGGCTGATCGATACTGGACAGGAAACCATGACCGGGGGACGCCTCAAACGCCTCGCCCCGTACTTGGATAGCATGGGTGCCGATCTCCTCTTGGGAACCTACGGCGATGGGGTTTGCGATGTCAACATTAACAACCTCCTCGAGTATCACAAAAGCCACGGAAAACTCGCCACCATCACAACGGTTCGCCCCCCCTCTCGTTTTGGAGAACTCGTCATTGAAGATAACCTGGTGACGTACTTTCAAGAAAAGCCCCAAACCAGTGCCGGATGGATTAACGGCGGTTACTTCGTTCTCAGCCGCAAGGTATTAGATTTAATCGACGGCGATTCGACGGTTTTTGAAGCGCAACCCCTGAAAACCTTGGCAGCCCTCGGCGAACTTGCTGTCTACAAACACGACGGTTTCTGGCAGTGTATGGATACTTACCGGGAACTGCAATTTTTGAGCGACCTGTACAATGCGGGACAAGCGAAGTGGAAGGTATGGTAAACAATTTTTGGCAAGATCGATCGGTGTTTGTCACCGGATGTACGGGGCTTCTGGGTAGTTGGATGACTCAGGAACTCGTCAGCCGAGGGGCGAACGTGGTGGGATTAGTGCGCGATTGGGTACCTCAGTCGCGGTTGTTCTCGGAAGGACTTTCGCAGAAAATCACCACGGTTTACGGCTGTTTGGAAGATTTGTCCGTGTTGGAACGGGCGATTAACGAACATGAAATCGATACGGTTTTTCATTTAGCCGCCCAGACCATTGTAGGGGTTGCAAACCGCGAACCCTTGGGAACGTTTGAGGCGAATATTAAAGGGACTTGGAACCTATTAGAAGCCTGTCGCCGCGTGGGGGGAGTCAGTCGGATCGTCGTCGCCTCCAGTGACAAAGC
The DNA here is from genome assembly GCF_028368005.1 of Geitlerinema sp. CS-897. Lineage (NCBI taxonomy): Bacteria > Bacillati > Cyanobacteriota > Cyanophyceae > Geitlerinematales > Geitlerinemataceae > Geitlerinema > Geitlerinema sp. CS-897. The sequence goes on from NZ_JAQNCQ010000348.1 coordinate 2,593, forward strand.
TTACGGCGACCAAGAGGAATTACCTTACGACGAAACCACGCCGTTACAAGGAGAACACCCTTACGATGTCTCGAAAAGCTGTGCGGATTTAATTAGCCGCACCTATTATGTCAGTTACGGACTGCCCGTGTGTGTGACTCGCTGCGGTAACTTTTACGGCGGCGGCGATTTGAATTTCAATCGCATTGTCCCCGATACGATTCGATCGACCCTTCGAGATAAACCCGTTCAAATTCGCAGCGACGGAACCTTTATTCGCGATTATTTTTACGTGAAAGATGGGGTTTTGGCGTATCTCCACCTCGCCGAACAGATGGAACGGGAAGAGATTTGGGGGGAGGCGTTTAATTTCAGCAACGAGTTACAAATTCCGGTCATCGATTTGGTTCGGAAGATTTTGAAGTTGATGGGTAAGCCCCATTTGGAACCGATTATCTTGAATCAAGCGAAGAACGAGATTAAGCATCAGTATCTTTCGGCGGAGAAAGCCCGGAAGTTACTGAATTGGTTGCCGAAATATACCTTAGATGAGGCGTTGTTGGAAACTATCGATTGGTACACCCATTTCCTGGAGGAGAAAACCCCTTCGATCGTCACGGTGTCTGAATCGGGACAACTGTAGGTTAGGTTGACGCAAGGAAACTTAACGCTCCTAAATTTAACCTGAATTCTGTTAGAGTTCGGTTCCCTCAATCTAATGTGCGATCGGACGACGAACGGGCGAGATAAGGGTGAAGAAACTGCTACGGGTCAATCACGATGATGAACTGTCGAGAAACGAAAATTCCAGGTTGCTATGAAATCGATGTGAAGGTGTTTAAAGACGATCGCGGTCGGTTCGTCAAAACCTTCCACGAAGAAGTCTATCGAGAGTTCGGTCTCGCGACGCACTTCGCCGAATCCTACTATTCTGTCTCTCAGCAAAACGTCTTGCGGGGTCTCCATTTCCAAATTCCCCCGAAAGATCACGCGAAACTCGTCCATTGTGCGGAGGGGGAAATCCTCGATGTGGTGGTAGATTTGCGAGTAGGGTCGCCCACTTACGGCGAACACGCCCTGTTTACCCTGACGCCGGATAAAGGAAACGCCGTCTATGCTCCCTCGGGGTTAGCCCACGGGTTTTACATCGTCAGCGAAATGGCGTTGGTGATGTATCAGGTGTCTTCGGTGTACGCCCCGGAACATGAAGAGGGAATTTTATGGAATTCGGCGGGGATTCCCTGGGTGGCGGAACAGCCCATCGTGTCGGCGAAAGACCAGCAATGGAAACCGTTGGCTGAGTTTGAAAGTCCGTTCCGGTTCGAGTCATGACGAAAACAGTTTTAATTTCAGGGGCGAACGGCTATTTCGGTGGGATCGCCTGTCGGGATTTTGCAGCCAACGGTTGGCGGGTGTTGACGGCGACGCGGAAACCGGGGGCGGACGTGGCGATCGATCTCGATCGCCCCCAAGCTTTCGCCCAACAAACCCTCGAGACGCCCGTGGATTTGTTCGTCCACGCCGCCGCCGCCCACGACGTCACCTGTCGCGAACAGCCCTATCGCAGTCTCTGGCGTAACGTGGCGGGAACTCGGGCGGCGTTGGAGTTCTGCGTCAACAACGACATCCCCAAATTCGTCTATCTCTCGACGTTTCACGTTTTCGGACGCCCGAAAGGAGTCATCGACGAAACCACGACGCCGCTTCCCCTCAACGATTACGGTTTGACGCATTTACAAGCGGAAGAGTACGTGCAACTGTATCGGCGACAGGGGAAAATTCAGGGGTTGGTGTTGCGTCCGAGTAACTTTTTCGGAATTCCGGCGGATATCGACGCCTGTAACCGTTGGACGCTGACGCCTCTGGGGTTTTGTCGGGAGGCGGTGGAACTGAAAAAAATCGTGTTGCGATCGCCCGGCTATCAAAAACGCAATTTTATTTCGGTGTGGGATATTTGTGAAACCATTCGATCGACCGTAGACCACCTCGATCGCGTGTCGTTACTGCACGTTCCGGGCCCCGACACCATCAGCATTCGCCAACTCGCCCAGTTGGTAGAACACGCCATGCGAACCCGATGTGGCGAAGCGATCGATCTCGTAATTCCCGACGGCGAACCCACCGAAGCCGAATTCCACTACACGAGCGATCGTATCGACGAATTTTTCCAACCCCAACGTCACATCGCCGACTTCATCGATGAATTCTGCGAAAAACTGTACGAACGACCCCAAACATAACCCTAAAAAATCAGATTTTGAGTCGGTGCGTGACGCGGAAAATTCCAGTGTATAGTCAATACAAAAACATTTGTCGGCCGCGTCACACACCCTACAAGCTCCCTCTCTTCCCTTCTCCCCCTCTCCCCCTCTAAACTATGCAAACTTCTCCCTTTGAAACTGCGATAAACGCCATCAAACCCGCCATTCGCCCCCTTTACAGTCAGTTCGTCCTCTCGCCGTCAATTGCCTTTTTATTAGACAAAACCACCGTCGAAAAGGAATACGGAAAAGATCGTCCTATCTATCGACTTCCTAAAGAAACCGTTCCCACACCGGAAGTCAAAAAAATGCCGCCCTTTGACGATCCCTTTAAATATCTAGAAGGAGAAAGCTACACCACCCACGACATTTACAGTTCCGTCGTCGAAGACGTGCTGTTCGAGCCGGGAAACGGTCTCGTCATGACCCAATCTCGCAAAATCTTCGCCGAATCTATGTATCCGAACATGGATAAAATTACGGTTTGGGGCGCGTTTTTAAATCAATCCTTTCTCAAACGGAAGTTTTTCGAGCAGCCTGTGGAAACCATTCCCGGCTATACGAGCATTTATCAAGGGCTTCCAAACGGCTACTATCACAAGTTTATCGATTTAGTGCCTCGCTGTTTTCTCCTCAACGAACCGGCGTATCGAAAGATTGACGAAATCAAGGTTCTCTACGCCGATCCGACAGCGGAAGCCGAAGAAATTATCGTTCCTAGAATTATACCCGAAAACGCGAAGTTGGTCAAGATCGAGCCAGGGCGTTTGTACCGTTTAGAAAAACTAATTTTACCGACATTTCTCACACAGTTCGGCTCGGGATATTTACCGCAATCGTACATTCAAAAACTACGAGAAACCTGTCTTCCCGATCGCCCCTCCCAACAAAACAAGCGAATTTATATTTCTCGATCGAAATCTGCTTCGGGATTGAAAAAACGCCACATTCTCAACGAAGAGGAACTGTTCGGCGAACTGCAAAAGTTCGGGTTTGAAAAGTACGTTCTCGAAGATTACAGCCTCGAAGAGAAAATCGAGCTATTTTACGATGCGGAAACGGTGGTGGGCGCTTATGGTGGCGGAATTACGCATATTCTTTTTTCGCCGAAAGTCAACGTTTTAGAGTTGCAGGTTATGGCAAAGATGCAAACCTATTACTACTATTTGGCGAAGGCTCTCGGACATCCGTTTGAGTTTGTTTGTTCCAATAAAGCTAACAACCGGGAAAATTTCAGTGTCGATGTTCCGGCGGTGGTGGAGATTTTGAAAAAATGGCACGGGTAGGGGGATGATGGGGTAATAAGGTGATGATTTGTAGGGTGCGTGACTGAAAAATAGAGTGTCGATCGTGAGGCTAATAAATCGTCACGCACCGCCAACGTACACCGCCCAAATACAAGACTACAGGTAAATTCTCATGAAAAACGTTATTTTCTTCAGTAGTCTGTTACTTCCTCCATCGCAAACCTTTATCCGGGCGCAAGGGGAAAAACTGCAAAACTTTACGCCCTATTATGTGGGTTCTCGTCGGGTTCCGGGGTTGGAACTTCCGAGCGATCGCACCCTAGTCCTCAATTCTGGAACTTCTCTCGGTAAACTCGCCGAAGCCACGTTCAAACTCACGGGATTCGCCCCGAACTTTTACCAACAAATCGAACGACTCAATCCGGTATTACTTCACGCCCAATTCGGACTCAGCGGCGTGTTGGTTCTTCCCTGGATTCGCAAACTCAAGATTCCTTTGCTGGTTCACTATCGCGGGGCGGATGCGACGATTACCCCGGAAACCAGTCAATATGTATCTCTCAATCATTGGATTTACTTTCAACGTCGGGAAGCGTTGAAACGGGAAACGACGCTGTTTCTTACCGTATCGAAATTTATCAAACAGAAACTCGTGGAACAGGGATTTCCCGAAGCCAAAATTCGCCCCCACTATCACGGTGTCGATACGAACCAGTTTCAAGCGGATTTTCAGGTTCCGCGAGAGTCGGTGGTGTTGTTTGTGGGGCGACTGACGGAGAAAAAAGGACTCGAGGATTTAATTGCGGCGATGGCGAGGGTTCAAACTGAAACGCCAGAGGCGAAACTCGTCGTCATTGGAGATGGCGTTTTACGGGAAACGTTGGAACGTCAGGCGAAAGACTCTTTGAAAAATTACGAGTTTCTCGGGGTTCAGCCGCAGTCGGAGGTGAAAGCCTGGATGAATCGATCGCGAGTTTTGGCGACGCCCAGCGTTACCGCCGCAGACGGCGACACGGAAGGGCTTCCCAACGTGGTTTTAGAAGCCCAAGCGATGAGTCTTCCGGTAGTGGCGACGCTTCACGCGGGAATTCCCGAGGCGGTGTTACATGAGGAAACGGGGTTTTTGGTTCCCGAACACGATCGCTCCGGCTTGGCGAAATACATTGTCAAGCTACTTCAACACCCTGAATTATGGCAAAGTTTTAGTGAAAAAGGGCGAGAGTGGGTGTGTCAAAGCTTCGATCGCGATCGCCAAACTCGCGTATTAGAAACGGTTTACGAGACGGTATTGGAACGAGCCAACTCGTAAATCTCCATCAATCGTTGATAGTTGGCGTCAGCAGTATATTTATTCTCGTACTCCCGGCGAACCACCGGACGCATTTCTCGTAACAACTCGGGATGGGCGATCGCTCGTTCGACTGTCGCCGCCAAATCCTCCGCGTTTCCCGGTTGAAAGTGTAACCCCGTCCGTCCGTCTTCGACCAATTCCGCGATCGCCCCGATGTTCGCTGCGATAACTGGCGTTCCCTTCGCAAAGGCTTCGACAGCCACTCGTCCGAAGGTTTCGTACCACTTCGAGGGAAACACCAAAAACCTGGCCTCGCCAATGATGTCGTACACTTCCGTCATGGGACGACGCCCCAACCAGGTAACGTTAGGAATTCGAGCGATCGCCGCCTCCACCTGCGACGATAGGGTTCCATCTCCGATAATTTTCAACGGAATCGCCCCGTTGAGTTTTTCCCACGCCGCCAATAGCGTATCGAGACCCTTTTCCACGGACAACCGCCCCACGAACACCGCATATCCACCGCTTCCGCTTCCCATACCGGGATCGGGATCGACGAAATTCGGTTTCACGTGGATGTTCTCCCCCGGAAATCCCCCTTCGATAAACTTCTGACGGGCGAATTCCGTCAACGTCACAAACGCATTCACTCGAGTTTTCCAAGTCTTCAGCAGTCGGTGAACCACCAACATCGTCGCCGTCATCCCGCTGGCGGCTAGGGACTCGCGATAGCAGCGGTGAACCACCCCCGGATAGGGAATCGCTTTCCCCAAGCAGTCTTCACAGACTCGTCCGTCGCGGAAAAATAAGCCGTTGGGACAGAGGAGGCGGTAGTTTCGCAGAGTTTGAACCACCGGAATTCCCAAATCCTTGGCGGCGTAGTGGACGGAGGGGGAAATGAGGGGGAAGAAGTTTTGGATATGAACTACGTCGCAGGGACGAGCGATCAGTCTGTCGGTCACGTCCCGATAGGCTTCCCGCGACCACAGGGTTTTTGCGGCGACTTGGAATCGGGACAAGGTATCGACGCGATCGTTGTGTTCTTCGTAAACTTCGACGTGGTGTCCGCGTTCTCGCAGCAAGCGTTCTTCAGCTTGACGCGATTCGTCTTCGCCACCACGAATTTTATAGGCGTTGTGGATACTGAGAACGTTCATTTTTTTGATGAGGATCGAGGGAGCCAGGGAGAGGGGGAGAGGGGGAGAGGGGGAGCCAGGGAGTACATTGGCGGTGTGTGACAGAGCGATCGGTCTCACGATCGACACCCGATTTTCAAGTCACGCACCCTTGTATGTGGGCGGTGTATGTTGGCGGTGCGTGACGATTTATAGGTCTAAGGATTTACACCCTGTTTTTCAAGTCACGCACCCTACGACTCCCCATCTCCTGATCCCCACAACTGCTTCCATTCGGGAAATTCCCGTCCGAGGAGTTGGGTGAGTTCGCGGGTTTGTTCCTGTTGGATCGGACGTAGGTAGTCGACGGTGGCTTGGCGAACGTCTGGGTCGATCTCTTGAGAGAATTCTTTGACGGCGACTTGTTTTCCGGCGTTGCGAACGGATTTGGGTAAGGCGTCGGCGATCTGACGGAACGGCCAGCGATACCGCAGGCGAAATAGGGCGTCTTTGCGGGGAAACTTTTGTGGGGTAACGTGGATTTTGCGATCGATGTTGGGGGGGACGAAATCTGCGTTGATTCCCAACCACTCGAACACTTGACGAATTACCGTGGTGGGGGTTTGGGTCATTTCTTCAAAGCTGAGAACGAGCAGGCGATCGCGATCGAAATATTCGTAATACCGCTTCAGTTGTGCGCTGTAGTGACTGACATCTCGATAGAGGGGATTTTCTTTAATCGCACTGAGGATATCGCAAAACTCGTTCCCCTGGCGAATCTCGTGCCAGTAGTGACTGATGGTTCGAGGAATGGGATCGCGTAAAACGTAGATAAACCGAGCCTCTGAATTAAATTTTGCAATTCGTTCGGGAATTCCGGTGATGTGGGGCGCTTTGGCGTATAAGGTACTGGATTCCCCGATAATTTTCGCTTTTCCCGCCTCTCGAAACAAGTCGAGATAGCGGTTTTCGTCTTTCCACAATTCTAACTTTTTTATGTTTTCCCAATGGAGTTGGTCGGGGGCGACGAAATAACAGGGTTCTTTCGGTTCGCACATGAACGCTTCGGGATGGGTGTTGATGTAGTGGTGCAGGGACGTGGTTCCTGCTTTCATCGCACCGATAATAAAGAGGTTCGGACGAGGGTTTGACATGGGATTTTGGGGAAGTTGCGATCGGACAACCTTGTTTGGAATTGCTGACAAAAACAAATTACTAATCGACCATATTGCGAGCGATCGCTAGGAAGAACGCTCGTTACAAGCCCGGATCTATTGTATCGATCGACTCATTCAATTTAAAGTTTCACGAAAATAGATTGAATGGATTTTCGATAAATACAGCCGTTTTGCTCGATGTTTTAGCCAAACAAACTCCGAGCTTAACTTACGATCTCAAGTTTGTCGAGTTCCACAAACGAGTTAAGGGGGTGAAGTAAATTCTCAAACTTAAAACAGATCGAGAATCGCTCGATTTTGCCTCGAGCAATATAAATTTTTGATAAAGTAAAGTCAAAAAATATTGCCGTTATCAGAGGTTGCATGCCATAATCAATAAAATCTTATCGTCATCTGATTCAGGACGTTTACGGTGCCTTCAATAAAATACGTCACCGCCATTCCCAATTCTGGCTTTCGGGTCGGACATAAATTAGACGACCTCATCACCGGATTTATATTAGCTGAATTGTACCATCTCGAGTATTTACACAGCCCCCTTTTAGACGACCGGTGGGAAGCCTTTTTCGGATTCGGAGAAAACGAGCAGAACTTCTCGGATTTTATCGAGTCATCCAAAGCCGATCGATTAGATTTAGATTTAATCTCGTGTTCGCCGTTGCTCGGCGTGCGAACGTTCTCGCGACCTGTTCTCAGTTGGTTCGACAGTATCGAGAGTTTAGAAACTCGCGGCCGCCGCTGGTTGAAGCGATCGCCAGTTCGTAAAATTCGCCAGTGGCGAAAGCCCTATTGGAGTGGCGTACCGTTTGAGTATTTAGAACGAGTGTTCGCCGATGTCGAGCGTCGCGATCGCCCCACGGTCTACTGTTTTCAAAAAGCCGTGCGCGTCTTACTCTACCAAGTGTTACAGTGGGCGCGAGAGGGTAAAGTCGAGAAATCCGTTTACGATAACGTCGTCCGCAAGCTGCGTCAGAAATATCACGCGCGTCCCCATCCCTATAAAGTCGCCAATTTCGATCGCGACACCATCGAGATCGGGGTTCACATCCGCCGCGAAGACGCCTCAGTAGAAAACCAGCGCTTTCTTCCCACGAGTTTCTATCAAACCATTACGCGCCAACTCAACGAATTGTTAGGCGATCGCCGCCATCGGTTTCACATCTATTCCTTAGGCTCTGACGCAGAAATGAACGAACTCGTCCGCGAGTTTGAAAGCGAGTCTTACGGAAACTCAGTCGAGTTTCACCTGGCCGAAGCCGCCATGACGACGTTCCATCAAATGACCGTCTGCGACATTCTCGTGACCGGTCACAGTGCCTTTTCCGACTGGGCCGGATTTCTCTCGTACAACTTAAAACTCTACCACCCTCACTTTCATATGTACGGTCTCGACGAAAGCGATTGGGTGGAAGTCAACGACGACGGACACTTCGATAAAGACCGAGTGGCCGGTAAGCTACAACCGTTGCTAGAGGTTTCCTAAGAGGTGGTGAGAGCGATGCGCGTATTGTACGACGGTGTCATTTACAAACTGCAAAAATTCGGCGGAATCAACCGCTATTTCAACAACCTCATTTCGCGACTTCCCGCGAGTCTGACACCGATTCTCACCGCCTATCGCAGCCGCGATATCGTGTATCCGCAGCATCCGCACCTCAAAACTCACGCGTTTCCCTTTCGCGACGGCCGACCCCGACGCGCGATCGAATGGTTGGAACGGAATTATTTCGAGGCGGTGACCTCTTCAGAATCCTTCGATGTGATGCACCCGACGTACTACTGGATGCTAACCGGGAAGGATATGACCGCTTACCGGCGTCCGCTGGTCGTCACAGTTCACGACATGATTCACGAACTGTTCGCCGATCGCATGGATCGCAGCGGTCAGATCGCGCGAACGAAAAAGCGATCGGTAGATATCGCCGACGCCGTAATTTGCGTCTCGGAAAACACGAAAAAAGACCTCATCGAACTCTCGGGAGTTCCTGAAGAGAAAATTACCGTCGTGTACGAAGCGTCCGAACTCGCGATCGAGGCGTCTTACGGCGAAGAATCGGTTCCCGAACGACCCTATTTCCTGTACGTGGGGTCGCGCAATCCCAATTATAAAAACTTCGATCGCCTACTCGAAGCGTTATCGAAAGTCGTCTCTCGCTATCCCGAGGCGATGCTGCTGGCTGTCGGCGATCCGTTTCGCGACTTCGAGCAGAAACAGATCGACGAACTGGGACTGCAAAACCACCTACAAACCCTGAAAAACCCCGACGATCGCCATTTAGCCAAACTCTATCGCTGTAGCGTGGCGTTCGTCTATCCCTCAGAGTACGAAGGATTCGGAATTCCTCCCCTCGAAGCCATGGCCTGTGGAACGCCCGTCATCGCCTCGAACCGAGCCAGCATTCCCGAAGTCGTCGGAGATGGCGGAATTCAGTTCGACCCCCATGCGATCGAGGATTTAGCCGAGGCGATGTTGTCGGTGTTAGACAGTTCGGCGCACCGCGATCGACTCATCGAACGAGGATTCGATCGCGCCAAACAGTTTAATTGGAACAAAACGGCCGAGCAAACCTTTGAGGTTTACCAGCAGGTCGTTTAAAACTCGCAAGTTCGACCCAGTCCTACCCACACGATCCCAGGAGTGTATTGTCATGTTCGACTGGCTGAAAACCTATTGGACAGCCTTGCAAATTCTCCGACGCGGTGACGATCGCTACTACCCCAACGTGCAGAACGTCGCTTTTATCGGATGTGCGCCGCGCAGCGGTTCGACGATGCTCATGCGCGTTCTCGATTCCCACTCGCAAATCGCGTCCCCCTGCGAGTTGGCGATTCCGCGTTATTTTCGCGGCGATAAAAAAGAGAAGATCGTTCACAACAAATACCGACAAATTTGTCACTATTACAATGTCAAACCGCTTTTAGCCAAACTCGACCCCCGACGCCTGTTCCGTCGCATCGTTGAGAAAGAAGGAAGTGACTGCTTGGCGGTGAAAGAACCGCGACAATCGCTGTTTTTTGAGGCGATCGGCGACGACTTTCCGAATGCGAAATTCGTTCATTTGGTGCGAGACGCGCGAGCGATCGCCATGAGCGAGTGGTTTCGTAACAATCCCGAGCGAGGCTTGTCGATTTGGTACGACTACAATACTGCTGTTTTGCGCCTACTCGATCGCCTCGACGACGAGCGAACCTATACCGTTCGTTACGAAGATATCGTCGAAACTCCCAAAACCACCGTTCGAGATCTCGTGGAATTTTTGGGATACGAGTTTGAAGTCGAAATGCTCGATTACGGACGCTTCGAACACGCCGATGACAAAATGAATTTGTGGGGAACCAGTGGAAAAGGCGTCAAAGCTCACGAAGCTCGACAACACCGAGCGTTAGGAACGGCGATCGACGCAAAAACCATGAAAGACCGTCAAAACTTCAGCCCCAAGGTTCTCGAGGCTTATGCAAATATGGAAGAGGTTCGACAATTAAACCAACAGTTCGGATATACCTCTTAGTTTTCCAGTTACGGGATATCTTGAGACCGACATTATGAAAGCCACAGTTTCAAACGCTCCTATTTCGGAGTTTCGCACTCGTTTACCCGAGTTCGATTTTATTCGTAGCTTGGCAATTCTCGGTGTCGTTCTCATTCATACCACGGGGGCATTTTTACCGGAGGTCGAACGGGGATCGATCGCCGATTTAGTGCTGTTGGGAATTAACCAAATGCAACGGTTTTGCGTTCCCGCGTTTATTATTCTCAGTGGTTTTTGGTTGTCTCACGTTCCCAACAATTTCAAAAATCCCGATTTAACCCTCAAAAAACGATTGTTGCGCGTCGTTCCTCCTTACATCTTTTGGTCGCTTGTATTTGAAGTTTACAATATTTTTGTGGTACGAGATCGATCGCTATCTCATATTTTTACCGATTTAATTTTAGGGAAAAGTGTTTACGTCTACTATTTTATTATTTTAATTTTACAATTTTATATTTTATGGTGGATACTCGTCAAAATTAACGTTAAAACTATCGGAACGAGCGGTTTAGCCATTGCCCTTGCTGTTCAATTTGGCTTTACCGTCGTGCGTTACAGTGCGTTGTTGGATAAAATTCCTCCCCTACACTATCTCAGCGATCGCTTGATTCTAGATTGGGTCTTTTTCTTTATCTTGGGATGGTATATCGGACAGCATTACGAACGCGTGCGATCGCTCGTTTTTTCTAACAAAACTTTGATTTGGGGAATTGCCATCTTCGCGCTACTGCTAAGCATTATCGAACGAGATTTTATTCGATATTTGGAATTGAGTCGAGAGGGGGCAAGTAACTTTTTAAGATTTCCCTCTCAGATTTACGCTGTTGCATTTTTCTTAGGATGTTTACCGTGCGATCGCTCCTTCAAACCCCTACAAACCCTTTCGAGATATGCTTTTGCAATTTACCTAATTCACGCTCCTTTCGTAGATCTACTTTCAAAAAAATTAATTCGACAATTTCCTGACTCTATTTTTGCCTCGTTTCTTATCTTGTCTGTCGGAATTTTAGCAATGAATATCGGATTTCTTTACGGACTTGAAAAACTTTTGCCTAAACCCGTTTCAAGATATATTTTAGGCGTGTAGTCAGAGCCAAAACTTGTCTTGTTATCAAAAAATAACTTTGCACAACTAATGAAATTTTACCCCCAAACATCAACCACTCACTATTCGATCGTAACCGATAATCGCTTCAACGGGAATCGTGAGATCGGGAAAAGCAAGCGGTGAAATTTCCCCCTCTTTTAACGTCATTTTAGAGCCATAGTTGCGCCGACTGGGTTGACGGTAAACAATTAACTCCCCAGTTTGTAGGTTTGCCAGCCAATATTCTGGAATTCCTGCCTCAGCATAAATGTGATATTTTACAGTTGAATCTTTCTCTAAACTGGTATTGGCATATTCAATCAGCCAGAAGATATTTTCAGGATAAGGATGGTGAGTCAAATACTCTCGTCCGAGGGGTTCGACAACAGCAATATCCGGTTCCGGTTCAGATTGGTTGGGAAGCGTGATGGGTTTAGCGGGACTCACCAAGGCGCGATCTCCCAGTAATCGAGTGAGATATTGACCGGCGTTTCGACTAAAAAACGCATGAGGTTCACCTTCTGGCGACAGTTCGACGATTTCTCCAGCTAGCAACTCCACTGAGCGATCGTCGAGCAACCCCGTTTGAATTATCTGGTGATAATCTTCTAAACTCCACTTAATCGTTGAGAGTTCCATATTTGACCTCGATCGCTCTTCATTATTCAAGTGTATTGTCCGTTCTTCCGATGGCTGCACCAACGGTTTTTTTAGCCTGCTGCGTTGACTTATTAAAATTGAAGTAATTGCGACACCACGCGATCGAGTTCCGCGACGATAGGCGTTGTTTCCACTTGATGAAACGCATCGACGATCGCACGGTAATACCACAACGTCCCCTCTTTTTTACCGCGAAACCGTTCCCAAATCGCATCGCCAACGATCGCGTAATCTTTCAAAATCGATCGCGCGTTGTATAACTTATCCGCCGCCGACACCAGACGAACCGACGGAGACGCCGATAAAATCTTGGCGATATAGGCTTCTTTTCGCGTTTTCCAGGGGGGTTTGGGGGTCGTATCGGCGTCCGTACAGCCTTCAACGATGTCCGTCACCGTCTCCCCAAAGCGGCGGCGAATTTCTATGACGATGGGTGCGCCCCCACAATCCTCGATCGCGTCGTGAAGTAAGGCGGCGATCGCTTCGTCTTCGTTTGCGCCGTATTCTAACGCCAAACTCGCCACACCGAGAACGTGCGCGACGTATGGAACCCCCGAACCTTTGCGAACTTGCATTTTGTGGAGTTCCGTCGCCCAAACCAGAGCATCAGTAAAGCGTTGAGACAGTTGCATAAAACGACTTATTTCTCGGTTCGATATCCTGTTTCCAGTTTAACGAGAACTGAAAACGAACGCTCTAAAATTTAGAGTATTTTATAAAGCGTTGCTTTAACTAAAAAAAATCTCTCCAATCCCTCGAGATTAGAGAGTCGATCGAATTGTAAAATTCGAGATCGAGAACAGGTCGAGTCAGGCTTACAGTGTATTGACCTCGATGACACTACCATTGAAATTGTAGTTTTTCCCTTCTAACTCTATCGGCGTCCCAATTTTTAACTTGCTCCCTCCTAAAACTACACCGTTATCGGTAATCTGAGCGTCTCCCCCCAGCGTTAGCATCATATTAATACTATAAAGTTCCTCCGCTCGGGGATCGGGTAACTCTTTGACGGAACCGTCCGGTTGTGGAATTGCTAACATCCGAGGAAGACGTTCGACGGTTTTCACGTTCACCTGTCCGCTAGGTTGATTGCGGATAATAATATTGGTTTTTCCGACGTCTCGCAGATTTTGCAAAAATCCCTCGGGATCGAGAACGCTCAACCCGCGCACGATAACGCTCACTTCAACAGGTTTCGTCGTCGTGTTGATTTGTGCGACCGAACCCGAGGTTCCTGGGAAGAGAAAAATCCCCACGAATACCATGACGATGACCAGGAGTGCGCCCACGTCGAGGAGGCTGACTTTACCGAACAAGCGACCTTTAGAATCGAGAAGTTTCATCAGTGGCGGGTTACAAAAAACGCTGTCGGTCAGAGCGTATCACAAATTTGGGGAAGACAGCGCAGATCGCAGGGGCGATCGCCTTGAAGACCGTCGAAAAGTACGGCGAACGGGATCGAGCGGCGAACTTCTTTCCGGTTGAGTTCGTCAAAATAGTATAGGTAAGTTCTTTTTCGCAGGATTGATATGTTTTCCCCACTCAGACGTCTTTTAAAACGTCGCGTTTCCTATCTCGTGCTGTCGGTTTTCGCCGCTGTGGGGGTTTGGACGACCTCGAGTCTTGCAGTACGGGGCTTTTCGATTTGGGATATCCTTCCGAGTGCAGTGCAGTTGATTCAACTGTCTACGATGTCTGACGAACAGGAAGTGGCGATCGGCGAACAAATTAACGATCGCCTCCTCGAAAACGACATCACCCTTTACGAGAATTCCCAAGTCAACCAATACGTCAACGACATCGGCCAGCGACTCGTCCGCGTCAGCGAGCGATCGGACCTTCCCTTTACGTTCCAAGTGGTTCGCGACGATAGCGTCAACGCTTTCGCCACTCTCGGCGGCTTCGTTTACCTCAACACGGGTTTAATTCGCGAAGCCGACAACGAAGCCGAACTCGCCGGAGTCATCGCCCACGAAATCGGTCACGTCGTCGAGCGCCACGTCCTCGATAACCTGAAACAAGCGGCGATCGCCCAAGGGGTCTTGAACGCGGCGGGAGTCGATCCTAACGTTCTCGTCCAAATCGGTTACGAACTGGCGATTAACCGTCCGAGTAGCCGTCGCGCCGAGTACGAAGCCGACGAGGTGGGGTTGTCTCTGGTTCGCTCGGCGGGTTACGCTCCCGTGGGGATGGTGAATTTCTATCACAATCTGACGAGTCGTTCGTCGATTCCCGAATTTCTTAGCACCCACCCCAACACCAGCGATCGCATCGTGAGACTGCGAGAGCGCATCGACCCCGAAACGGCGGCGCAAGGAGACGGCTTAGACGAAGCGTACTATCGCCGTCAGATTCAACCGCTGCTGTAGTGAAATTGTTACAACGTGAGTACGGGGAAGTTCGGCGCGCGATCGTAGCGGGTCATATCCTCGAATTTCCGCAGTTCGGCCCGTTTGACCTGCAACGGCGGTGCGTCTCGGAACCTGTCGTTCGCTGTCTGGGTGAGGAACGGCGCTAACGCCGTGCGATCGCCTTCGCGGGACAGGTTACCGAAATAGCCCAGCGTCACGTGGGCGGTCAAGTAATATTGCTGTTCGATACCGAGGCGCATCAAGTCGCTGTTTTGATAGATAGCGCGACGCAAACGCACGATGCGATCGTAAGAGGCTTCGTCGAGGGGAACCAAACAGGCGGCGATCGCCCGCGTCATCACCGCCAAACCGACAACTTTCCAACGGACGGGGTGGGCGCTGCTGATGCTGTCTTGCGTCTGTTGGAAAATTGCGCCGATACAAGCCCGCAAGCGATCGTCGAACTCTGGAAACTGGGCGATCGCGTCTCGGTAAGCACTATCCCAAATTAAGTCGGCGAGGGTAAAGTGGAAGCTATCTGGGGGAACGGGAACGAAAAAGTCGCGATCGAGGCGATCGCACAATCGGTTCTGACAGGCGCGAATCACTTCGTAAAACTCGCTGTCCGAAGGACTGTCACACCACGGCGGCGTGATGACGCTATAACCGGGGAACGGCTTCGGTTGTCGTCCACCTTCTGGACGGGGCGCGAATTTCGGAGATTCGACAATATGATGGAGCGTTTTCGCCTGGGACTCCGTGTCCACGAGCTTTGTAACGCGATCGAGATAAATTTGATAAGTATCGTCCAAAATACATTTCTCCCAAAAGCCTTCTATATTCTGCATTATGGGCGATTTCGCGGGACAAAAGACAGCGATGGGGGAAATTAGAGAGGGGGAGAGGGGGAGAGAGGGAGAAGGGGAGAAACAGTTATCTGTTAACTGTCTTCACTGGCGACTGGCGACTGGTGACTGGTGACTGAAACCCCGTTCCCTGTTCCCGATTCCCCGTTCCCTATCAACTATCAACTATCGAAATGCCAATTTACGTGTATTGGGGAGAAGACGATTTCGCGATCGATCGCGCGGTGACAGCGTTACGCGATCGCACCCTCGATCCGGCTTGGGGATCGTTTAACTTCGACAAAATTCCACCAGACAGCCCCGAAGCGACGCAACAAGGCTTGAATCAGGCGATGACGCCTCCCTTTGGTGGGGGCGGACGGTTCGTGTGGCTTCAGAATACTCGCCTGTGTCAGCAATGTTCGGCGGAACTCCACGCGGAATTAGAACGCACGCTCAAAGCGATTCCCGAAACGTCGGTGTTGCTGCTGACGACGCGACAGAAACCCGATAGCCGCCTGAAATCGACAAAGTTGTTGAAAACGGTAGCCCAGTTTCAGGAGTTTTCTGCGATTCCTCCTTGGAAAACCGATCTACTGGAAAAGCGCGTCCGTCAGGTAGCGAAAGAAGTGGGGGTCACGCTGACAGAGGAGGCGGTCGCGTTACTCGCAGAAGCGGTGGGGAACGATACCCGCCAACTGTTCGGCGAGTTAGAAAAGTTGTCCTTGTGGGTGGGGGAAGATAACGTGACAGCCGCTGCGGTGGAACAGTTGGTAACGGCGACGACACAAAATAGTTTGCAACTGGCGAAGGCGATTCTCGACGGACGCACTGATATCGCCTTGGGGTTAGTCTCGGAGTTAGTCGCCCGCAACGAAGCGCCTTTGAGGATCGTCGCCACGCTGACGGGTCAGTTTCGGACGTGGCTTTGGGTCAAGTTAATGGTGGAGGGTCGAGAACGAGACGAAAGGGCGATCGCTCGAGCGGCGGAAGTGGGAAATCCCAAGCGAGTTTATTTTCTGCGTCGAGAGGTCGATCGCGTCGGACTCGGACAGTTACAGCAAACGCTGGGCGTGTTGTTGTCCTTGGAATTCCAGCTCAAACGAGGCGCCGACCCCGTCGCGACTCTTCAGATGAAAGTGATAGAATTGTGCGGAATTTGTCGCGGTTAGGGGGTTGAGTCGTGAGTCGGAAAGGTTGGCTAGTCGGACTGTTGGCGCTGTTGCTGCTGTCGGGTTGCGGCGGCGGAGGGGAATCTCCCATCGCGGAAACGGATAAGGCGCAAGTCGCACGGACGTTGGCCGAGACGTTACAGACTCTCGAAACGCAACGTCAAGCGTTGTACGAATCCTTAGAAGGGACAGTCGAACCCGAGGCGTTGGCGGCGGTTCGCTGCAACACCCCAGATACGGTTGAGGGACTGTCTCGCTCGGTGCGTCGCGAAATTATCGAGTACTGTGAAAATGCTGAAGACCTCGTTCGCAACGCGAATTTTACCGTTTCGCAGTTTAACGAAACCCTCGATCGCCTCGATCCCGAGTCGGAAACTTGGGACGAGGAATTTCAGGAACTGTTTAATAACGAATGGTTGCGCCTTCAAGGACAAGTTTAATCTCAGTAGCGGGGAACCGAGCGATCGACGACGATCGCGTAGGCGTCGATCCCACCGGACAGGTTGAAAACTTTGGCAAAGCCCCGGCTTTCTAACCAATGACAGGCGTAAGCCGAGCGAATCCCGTGGTGACACATGACGATCGTTTCTGCCCTGGGATCGAATGTCTCTTCAATTTCTACGATCCACTCGTGGGCTTGACTCATGGGCAAGTTGGTAAAGCCGTCGATCGCGGCAATTTCCACTTCTTCGGGTTCTCGCACGTCGATCAGTTGCAGGGGGTTCGTCTCCGTCGCCAGACGCTCGGCGAGTTTTTCGACATTTATCGAGGAAACCATCGTCAATCTTCTAACTGAGTTGTGTGGTTGACAGCGTCTCGCACTCAAACCTTCACGATGTTTTGAAAAATGCAGTTCGAGGTTGAAGGCGTTGAGTTTAGCGGGATCGAGACAATCGAATCAAGCTTTTTTGAATTAATACTATTTCTAGTATTAAAACCCGCGATCGATCTGTCAATTGTCTTGAAATATTTTGAAATAAAATTTATAATTTTTTTTGAATTTTAAAGAATATCGAAACGATCTGTCATCTATTTTTAGGTCAGCGATTCTTAACGCGATCGCCTCCAAAAAATAGCGATCGGAGTCTACCCCATCGCCAAGTCTCAATTATCGCAGCAGTTCGTCAACCGTGACTTCAAAACCCGGTAAAACCGCCTGGGTCGCGAGGGTATTGCCCGAGGTGAAAATCTGGCGATCGCCCTCCGTCACGACCATAACCCAAGCCACTTCAGGATACACCAACCAAACCTCTAACGCCCTCGTTCGCAAATATTCCAAGGCTTTAGAAATCACATCTTCAGCGTAATCCGTGGGCGAAACAATTTCAGCCGTGAGGGGAAAACTTTGAGGAAGGACTGTTTCGTCACCGTAGCGATCGACCAACTCCGGCGTTAAATAGGCCACATCTGGCGATCGCCCTCGTCCTTCCGTGCGACAGGGAACTTCAGTATAAACTTCACCCCCGAGGTTTTCAGTGGCGACGAAATTCCGCCAATAGGTGGCAAGTTTCGCTTGAATTCGGCTGTGTTTGAGCGTCATACCGTTTTTCTCGACCAATTGTCCCCCTACCCATTCCGTGCGATCGGGAGGACGTTGCATCCAATCGTCGAGAGATTCGATTGGGGGGAAACTCGGCGTAACAACAACCATCAGCAATTCGTCGCAGTCAAGACAGAAAAAGGCTTTGTCCGATTTTAACCCAACTTTTTGGGATGGGGAGACTCTTCAGGGGAGAGGGGGAGCAAGGGAGAGGGGGAGCAA
>NZ_JAQNCQ010000349.1:0-2874 GCF_028368005.1 Geitlerinema sp. CS-897
TTTTCCGATCGAGAAGCTCAAAAACCTTGGATTTTCGTCGGCGATTACCGATTCAATTGGGAAGCTAGAGTCCAAAACGACCATTGGGCAAGCTGTACGGCATCAGAATTCGCTCTGGAGACTTATTCAGCAAGCCCTAAAGAGGTCTCGAAATCCCTGGCTGCGTTCGATCGCGAGTTGGCGATCGCAATATCCCTCGAACAGTTTTTCATACAACCATTCAGCAGCAATTTTAAGATTGCGAACTGGGGTTGGTAGCAGTTATGACGCCTTCAGGATTGCGTTTACCTGCGATCGCCTCTCGTTCTTCAGAAGTCAGAAAGTCTTCACGGGGACGTTGGAGAACGCGGGCAGTTTCGGCGAGGACGTGCGCCCAAGTCGATCGGTTGATAAATAGCATTCCTTGGTTGTTGAGGGTTCCGCCTTGATTGACGAAGCCTAGGGCAGCGGTGCGATCGCTCCCGGTGTCGAGGGGTTTGAGAATGCCTAACATAGGTTCGGGGCGGGTGTGGCTGAGAAACACGCGGGCTTTGACGGATTCGGGATAAAGTTCGTCTCGTAGAGAACCTCGGGCGACTCGTTCGAGTTCTCCGGCATCGCGAGGGGTGCGGAAGCGTCCGGGTTCGAGGAGGTAGACGACACTGTGGGAGACTTCGCGATCGCGCAGGCGTTGGGAAGCTTTCAAGATTTCTTGCAGTTGGTAGCCGCCGATAGCGGTGAGGATGACTTGGGCGTTTTCGGGTTGGTAACTCGCCCAGTCGAGGCGCATTGCCCCGTCGCACACCAGGCGATCGCCTTCTTCGGGAGTAAACAAATTCGCGATTTCGTCCCGTTTCGACACCACCATCGTCCAAAACTCCCCAGTGGTTTGATAGACGTGGTACATCAAGGACGCCGCCGTATTATAGTCAGCCGCAAACATCACGCGCGAAACGTCCGAGGCTTCGTTGGCCATGAGTTCCGCCATCGCGGGATCTTGGTGAGACTGTTCGTTTTTTCCGTTTTCCCAAGTGTGGGAGGTTAACACTAAGGGAATCGACAGCCAATCGATCTCGCGTCCCACTTCTTTAGCGTGTTTGCAGAAAATAATCTCTTGACGCATCACACCGTGCATTTTCGCGCCAAAGGCTTCGTAAGTGACGATAATATTGAGACCGGCTTTGTTGGCTAAGGCGGCGGAGGCGACGGCTTCTTCGTTGAGGGCGGTAATCACGGCTCCGTCTAGGGATTCGGGAATGCCGTCTTCGGGATCGGTGACGCGAAACTTCAATTCAGCGAGGGTTTGCGTCATACGGTTGGATTTCATTTCGTCCGGGTTGCCCACCCGCGGCCGTAAGTGGGGGTTGGCGCGAACGGCGGCGACGTAACCGGAATCGATCGCCTGCATGGGTTTGCTGTACGTCCAAGTTTGGCGGTTTTCGCGGTTGTCGGGAACGGTTTCAAATTCCGGTTCGGGAACCTCGCGCAGTTCGACGTGGCGATGTATCAGGGGATGGTTGCGTTCTTTAGGGCGTTGGGTTTCTGCGTGGTTTTGCAGTTTGGCGATCGCCTCTTGGAGTTCTGTAAACGGAACCCAGAGTTTGCGGGCGCAGTCGTTGAAGTCTTGTAGAGAATCTTCGCTGTTGTGGGGACTGTCGGGAATCGGTAGGTTGTGGGCGGGGTTCGTCCCTTCGTTGTAAAATCCCGCACCTTTGGGGGCGACGGCGATGCCGTAGGGAATGCGTACTGGGTAGCGATCGCGCCCGGATTTGACGGCTTCAGCGGCGGCCTCGAGTCGCCGTTCCATCTCGAAAATCGCCCAAACGAAGGCGGCGGGGTCGCGTCCGTCGAATACGATGGGGTCGAAGTGGTTGAGTTCGAGGTGGCGCACGAACCAATCGGTACCGCCTTTTTGTGCCATGGTGCTACGTTGGTCGATGCGGCGACCGTTGTTAATCATAATCGGGGCGACCGTCCCGCAATCTTGCGATCGCCACCACCGGGGCGTCCAGTCGCTCCCCCGCTGTTCTTCAAAGGCACCGTCGCTGAGGAAGGTGACGAGGCTTTCGCCGGGAAGAGGCATATGGGCGTATTGCAGTTGGACGAAGCCGAGATAGCCGCCTTCTGCCATACCGCCAGCAGTGTGGGGGTTGACGTGACTGCCTAGGGGCGAGGCTTGTTTGCCGCGATCGTCGAGCTTGTAGGAGTAGAAGTCGCGGACGAAGCGAGTCAGTCCCTCGTCGGTGAGATTGTAGCGTTGCTGGTGTTCGGAGACGAGGTTGTCGAGAACGACGTTGACGCTGTTGATGCCCGAGACGCAGTGTCCTTGTCCCATTATCCAAGAGCGGGTATTGCCGGTAATGCTGTTAAGGCCCATGTAACCGGCGTAGGCGGGAACCATGTTTAAGGAACCGCCAGTATGTCCTTCGGGTTTGGCTTTGAATTCGTTGGGTTTGAGGCTGCGTCCGTCGAGATAGACGCGATCGGCGTAGGTTTGATGGACGACAAGCCACATGGCAGCACTGGCGACGCGATCGAGAGCGTAGAGGCGATCGAAGACTTGCTGCGTCTCCTCCACCGTACCGCGTATTTTCAGCCGTTCGGCCATGTCGAAGACTCGCGCCTGGGTTTCGAGGTTGTGTTGGATGCGTTCGTACCCGGCGGCCCAGCGATCGGCAGCGGGGTTGCGTTCTCGATAGTGGCGAGCGAGTTCAGTTTGGCGAACGGCGGTGACGGTTTGGGTGGAAGTCATAGGAAGGGCTTGCTGAAAAGAAGTGAAAAGCTTACGACGTAAGGCTTAGAGGAGTCTTGACATGGCTTCGAGAACCCGAAAAAGAGGTAAAATTGGAAATTCCTGTGCATCCGGCAAGAAAAAATGTATCAAAAATCACAAAA
>NZ_JAQNCQ010000350.1:0-4376 GCF_028368005.1 Geitlerinema sp. CS-897
ACCGATTTTTCTCTAAGATGTCATTTTTACCCGAATTTTTCTTTTTTCTCGGTCTTAATCCCTAACCAACTCCCGACTAATTTCATCCCCTTCTCGTGCTACTTGGCGTACTACAAGTTGAAGTGCGGAATGTGAGTTGTATCCGATGAATTTACATTTTTGAGATGCACCCAATTCATTTTTTGATGAGTTAGGCGACGCTTGAATTCGATATCGCTAAATCATTTGAGTTACGAACGCCCTCTACAGTTGATATTGCTGTTTCACAGTGCTTTCAGCTTGCAGAATTTTACAATTCAGTCGAACTGGCTATATAGGCATTTACCAGAAAAAACGATGTTATTCTTAAAATTTATTTAAATTGACTCTAATTTTAAGACGGTGGGCATTGCCCACCCTACTATTGTTTAAAACTCTAATTTTAAGACGGTGGGTAATGCCCACCCTACTGTTGTTTAAGACGCTGGGCATTACCCACCCTACTGTTGTTTAAGACTGTTGTTTAAGACTGTTGTTTAAGAAGGTGGGCAATTCCCACCCTACTGTTGTTTAAGTTTCAATAAAAATCACTCGGATTTTCAATCGATGTTTTTACAATAGAAGTAAAACGCTAAACCTAAAAACGCGATTTCTCAAGAGAGCGATCGCCTTAACAAATCTGGCATTGTCACCTTAAGTCAATGTCCGGAATTCGTATCCCACAGAACGAGGGAAGAGAAAGTCCCTTGTTGTGCCAGCGAAACCGATAACCCAACAACCGGAAAATACCATGACGTTTACAGATATTATCACCGCCTCAGACTACGACTTCGCCATCGGCAGCGACGGCGACGACCTCATCACCTACGGACAAATTCCCAGCAGCCAAAAAGATCTCCTGTTCAATTCTATTGGTATCGACGCCATTGCCTTAAAAGGTGGGAGCGATCGCTACAACGACGACGATACCAGCCGTATCACCTTCGGGAACGCCGGAAACGACACCCTCATGGGACACGGCGGCGCAGACACCATCCCCGCCGGACGCGATAACGACTCCGTAGAAGGTGGCAGTGGTGACGACTTCCTCTTCGGCAACCTCGGCGACGACGCCATGCGAGGCGGCGACAACGATGATTCCATGTTCGGCGGTCAAGATAACGACGTTCTCCTCGGCGACAACGGCAACGATCTCGTGGCAGGCGAACGCGGTGACGACACGATCTCCGGCAGCTTGGGAACTGATACCCTTACCGGAGGGTCGGGTGCCGATGTCTTCTTCCTCAGTCGCGACGGTATTACCTCCGACACTTCCCAAGCCGACCGACTGACGGACTTCAACGCCGCCGAAGGGGATAAAATCGCCTTTTCCGCACAAGATATCTCGATTTCCGACCTCCTCACCTGGACGGACGGACGAATTACGCTCAAAACTGGCGAAGTTCTCGGCGTTGTCGAAACCGGACAACCCAGCTTCGACAGCTTTATCTTCCTCTCCGACGCGAACACCGACGACTGGTTGAGTCGGGTCAACCAATTCCGCAACCTCGCCGGACTGCCGAACGTCACCGAAAATCCTGACTGGAGTGCTGGCGGCGTCTTACACAGTCGCTATCTGGTGAAGAACGACACGCGAGGTCACACAGAAGACCCCAGCAATCCCTGGTATACCGTCGAAGGCGAAGCGGCCGGACAATCGGGGAACGTGACCACCAGTACCGCAGCCAGTCGCAGCGATGTCGCAGCCGTTGACGGGTGGATGAACGCACCGTTCCACGCCATCGGCATCATCGACCCGAGGTTAGAACGAGTGGGATTTGGCAGTTACAGCGAAGCGGATGGCGGCGTTCAGTCGGCAGCCACCCTCGACGTACTGCGCGGTCTCGACTTTAGTACCTCGGCGTCGTATCCCGTTGTCTGGCCGCAGAACGGTTCGACGTTGCCGCTTTCGGTTTACGACGGTGGTGAATATCCCGATCCTCTGGCGGGGTCTGGGTTCAGCGAACCGACGGGAACGCCGCTTTACGTGCAACTGGGATCGGGTAGCGTGACGCCAAACGTCACCGCTTCGTCGTTCAGTCAAAACAGCGTCGAACTCCCTCATATCGTCTTCGACGAAACCAACTATACGAACTCGGACATCACGGCACAGACGTTAGGACGAGATATCCTCGATTCTCGCGATGCGATCGTTCTGATTCCTCAAAATCCCCTCGAACCGGGAGAAACTTACACGGCTTCGATTACTGCCAACGGCGATACGACGACGTGGTCGTTTACCGTGCGCGAGTTGGACGAAGCAGCGTTGCTATTGGGATAGGCGATCGCTTGACAATTTCTTTCTGTAGTATTAATGTAGTACGCAGATCGACAGAGTCCGATCCTCTTGTTGCCTAGTGATTCTTTTCCCTGTCTTCGATCTCCATTGACTAAGATCGAAGATGGGGAGTTTTGTAGTGCGAACGAACGCCCAAAGCGTTAGCTCAAACACGATGCGATCGCGTGCGATCGTCTCCGGTCGATATTCCGAACGCGTTATACATAAAACCCATGCCTTACCAACCTCTAAAACTCTCGACCCCGACCCCTATTTTATCTTGGGCAAAAGACGATCTCAGCTCCCAAGAAACTCAAATGGCGAAAAACGTCGCCGCCTTACCGTTCGTGTTCAAACACGTTGCGTTAATGCCGGACGTTCACCTTGGAAAAGGCGCGCTCGTGGGGTCGGTTTTAGCAACCAAAGATGCTATTATTCCGGCTGCCGTCGGCGTCGATATCGGCTGCGGAATGGGAGCCGTCAAAACCCCGTTCGTCGCCGCACAACTCGAAGGCAAGCTCAAACAAATTCGCCGAGATATTGAAGCGGCGATTCCCGTCGGATTTAACGGTAACAAAGATATCGAAAAATCCGTCAACAACTGGCAGGGATGGCGCGAGTTCGATCGCTTGCATAAAGGCGTGCGAGATTTGAGCAACAAAGCCATGAAACAGATGGGTTCTCTCGGAGGAGGAAATCACTTCATCGAAGTTTGTCTCGATGCCGAAGAAAACGTCTGGTTGATGCTACATTCCGGTTCGCGAAATATCGGCAACCGCCTCGCACAGTGTCATATCAATACCGCTAAAGATCTGGCAAAACTGGCTCGCGAAAAGCTAGCCGATCCCGATTTAGCTTATTTCGTTATGGGAACGCCAGAATTTGAAGCCTACTGGCACGATTTGCAGTGGGCGCAACATTACGCGCGGTATAATCGCGACGTGATGATGGCACGGCTCAAACGAATTATTGAGAAGTACCTGTGCGGTGGAACTTCCATGAAGCCACTGCTGGAAGTGAACTGTCACCACAATTACGCCGAACGAGAAGTTCATTTTGGCGAGTCGGTATACGTGACGCGCAAAGGTGCAGTGAGAGCGCAACAAGGCGACTACGGTATTATTCCCGGTTCGATGGGAACGAAATCTTATATCGTCAAAGGAAAAGGCAACCTAGCCAGCTATTGTAGCTGTTCTCACGGTGCGGGGCGATCGATGTCGAGAAATCAAGCCAAAAAACGCTTTTCGATCGACGATTTGCTCGAGCAAACTCGGGGAGTCGAATGTCGTAAAGATAAAGGCGTTCTCGACGAAATCCCCGGTGCGTACAAACCCATTGATGAAGTCATGTCGCAACAGTCCGATTTAGTGGAAGTGGTGGCGACGCTCAAACAAGTGGTTTGCGTGAAGGGCTAATTTTTACATCTCTCGCTCCCAGCTTCTAGCTGGGAATTTTTATTATCTTAGGACACTCGATCGACGGATCGCCAATAGCATAGCTTTTCAAACACGATCTCAGACGATTTCCAAAAACTCTCGAACGCGCGATCGTTCTAACAGTGTGACTGCAACGAGATGTCAACCCTCGGAAACGCTGAGGCGGGGTGTCGCTTCACTCGATGCAGTCGGTGTTGTCAGTTCTTTACAATCGAGTACATCTCAAAAATTCGCCAATTCAAAAATGAAATGCAACACCGGTGGGTTTATGAATAAAGGCTCATCGGCTATACTTCGATCTTTACATGAATAAATACCTAATTGAAGATCGAACTAATGAGCCATCACCATCTTACCTCATCTGAGCGTGTTGAGATCTATAAACTTTTCACTCAAGAAAACTGTTCGCGAGGAGAGATCGCTCGTCGTCTCAGCCGAGATAAAGGAACAATTTCTCGAGAACTTCGACGTAATGCCACAGAAGAAGGTTTGTATTTACCTGACACCGCTCAAAAGAAAGCTGAAGAAAGGCGGCAAAATACGAAGAAAAAATTTCAGAAGGTTTCTTCAGAAACCGTCGAAGAAATTCGACAAGGACTTGAGCAGTATCACAGTCCCGAGCAAATCGTAGGTCGGCGGAAGCG
>NZ_JAQNCQ010000351.1:0-4272 GCF_028368005.1 Geitlerinema sp. CS-897
CAACCGATTTTTCTCTAAGATGTCATTTTTACCCGAATTTTTCTTTTTTCTCGGTCTTAATCCCTAACCAACTCCCGACTAATTTCATCCCCTTCTCGTGCTACTTGGCGTACTACAAGTTGAAGTGCGGAATGTGAGTTTACTGAAACCGTTTTCAGCCGTCGGTTCGAGTTTCACCATCCAAGAAAAATTTCGATAGCGAGACTTCCAGTCGGGTGCATCTCAGTTTTGCAAAAACATCAGTTTTGGGTGGCAAAATTCCCGATTAGCATTTCCCGTATAAGATCCCCGGCATCTCCAAGATGCCGGGGATCTGGAAATTGAGTGCGCCCAATTCGATGAATTTACATAATTGAGATGCACCCCTTCCAGTCTGTAATGGGAACGATAACTTTGAGGCGCAAAACACCAACTCGATCGTCACTGAAAATAACAGCCGGACGAATTTTCCGAATCTCGTCACCAACAGCAGGATTGGGATCGTACAGCCAAATTTCACTACGACGCATGAGCCTCTAAATCGTAGTCGTAAAAGTCTTCGCTGTCGAGATCGGTGGGTTCCGTCAGTTCGCTACCCACCGCGTAATCTTCAATGGCTTGCTGTGCGGCTTGTTCGAGTTGTTCCCGAGATCGAGCCAGTTGTGCGTTAACCTCGTCTGGAGCGAGCAATCGCGAGGGATGTCGAATGGGGTTGATGTCTTCAGCAATCAGTGTTTGTAGGTCTTCTCGTTCGGTATCCGTCAGATGTTGTTCGGTGTCTCGTATCAGTTGCAAGGCTTCTCGTGCAATTTGAAAACGTTCGGAACGAGATAGGTGGGTTAACGCTTGTAAAATTTGTTCGCTTTTCATCTGTATTAACCCTTCTTCTAAGTCTGTAACGATCCTAGCAAGCCAAGCAGCGATCGGGAATCCACTTCTTAAATTCCTTTCTCAAGTTTTTCCCGAATCGGCTTTAGCTGCCATGGCCTATTCCAGCAAGAAGTCTAGCTTTCCCTCTGCGATATCAGCTTCAAGCTGCTTATCCTAGAGCAGCCAGTCTTTTTCCGCAAACCACTCTCTCAATCGTATAAATTCTTCCTGAGAGAGGGCTTCAATTTCTGATTGAATCTGTTCTACTCGTGTCATGAGGATTCCTAGAGTTCTCACACTTAGTATTTTAGCAATCTGGCGAGATGTGGAAGTTCTAACGTTCGTTTCGATATTCTATTATCTATTATCGCCTCAACGCGATCGCCCGGCTTCAAAATCTGTCAATCCGCGATCGATCCCTCGAATCGCTTCTTCTAAATCTCGTTCTTCCCACTCCAGAGCATTTATCAGCATTTCCGATACGATTAGGTCGATATCTCGCTCTTGTTGGGCGGCTTTCTGCTGTAACTTGGCTTCGAGTTCTGGACTTAACTTAACTGTGATCGTCATGGTTTTGTAGAAATAACGCTATTTTGAGGATAGCCGAGTGGTAGGTCAATGGTTTAGTTGCGCGAGGATAGTTTCACCGAGGGGATGTTGTCGCAGGCGAGTGTCAGGAAGTCCGGCAGCGAAAGCCTCGCGGTAGAAGTTGAGGCAGTGAATCCAAACTGTATATGTATTAGGATGAGAAACTCCCAAACTTTTGAAAAAAATATTAATCGCTTCTAGATAGAGAGGCTCAGCTTCTTTATACTTCCCTTGCTCTCGGTACAAATTTGCCAGGTTGTGGAGAATAGTTGCTAGTTGAGGATGCTTGGGAGACAAGACTTTTCGGGTGATGGTCACCGCTTCTAGATATAGAGGTTCAGCTTCCTCGTATTTCCTTTGCTTTCTGTACAAATTAGCCAGGTTATTGAGGTTACTGGCTAATTGAGGATGGTTGGGTGGTAAGGTTTGTCGAGCTATAGCCAATGCTTCTAAATATAGGGATTTGGCATCTTCATACTTCCCTTGATGCTCAGACAAACTTGCCTGGCTGTTAAGGTTACTGGCTAATTGAGGATGGTTGGGTGGTAAGGTTTGTCGAGCTATAGCTAGTGCTTCTAGAGAGAAGGGTTCGGCTTCCTCGTACTTCTTTTGCTCTAGATACAAGTTTGCCAGACCATTGAGAACGCTCGCTACTTGAGGATAGTTGGGTGGCACGGCTTTGCGAGCAATGCTCAGGGCATTCAGATACATGGATGTGGCTTCCTCATACTTCCCTTGGCTTCTATACAAATTTGCCAGGTTGTCGAAGCCGGTTGCCAAGTCAGGATGATTAGAGGGTAAAACGCACTTAATCTCTAGTGCCTCCAAGAAGAGAGGCGTGGCTTTTTCATATCTTCCTTGCTTCATATACAAACTTGCCAAGTTGTTAAGGTGACTAGCTAATTGAGGGCTGTCGGAGGGCAAGGCTTTTCGAGCGATGGTAAGTGCCTCCGAAAAGAGGAATTCGGCTTCCTTGTAATCCCCTTGCTCTAGGTACAAATTTGCCAGATTATTGATGGTCGCAGCCGTATGAGGATGCCGGTCGCCCAGACGCTGCTTGGCTACACTTACGCAGCTTTGATGACAAAGTTTCGCCATCTCGTAGAATCCTTGTCCCTGATAAAACCATGCAAAACCCCTGTACGACCAGATGATATCTTCATCTGCCACCCAGTCCAGCAACGTCTCCGCTACCTCCTGTAAGTGGGGAATCCACGGCTCGAACTCGTTCACCTGTTCCCGCGTAATCGTGTACGGAATCCCCTTGCCCTGTTCCGTCACCGCCGCCGCGACTTCTCGCTTTAGCACATCACACTCCGCCGACGCTTCCAACTCTGACCGTACAAACTGCCGCACTAGAGGATGCAACCGCACCACATCTCGACTCGGACGCTGGAGCAAGTGCAAGTTAACTAACGCCTTCAAGGGTTTGCGCCACTGCTTCACCTGCTCCTCTGTTAGCGGAATCGGTGCGGAGGCGTAAAGTCCCAACCGCATCGCCACCGACTGCGCCGCAGCTTCCAGTTTTCGCCAACTCAAGCGAATCGCCGCCTCGATGCCGTTGGGATATTGCATCTCAGCATCTCGCTCGGCGATCGACTCGTGCTTTAACTTCTCGGCTTTCAGTTCCTCTAAATAGTCTGCCACCGACAGATACTCGTCCAGTGCCAGATAACGCCCCGCCAACTCCACACCCAAGGGCAAACGCCCCAGAAACTCGTCTAGCAAAGTATCGACAGATGCTTCAGCCATGCGCGTTTCGTCTTTGACATACACTGCGAAGAGTTTACGAGCGTCTTCCAGAGACAAAACCTCTAGCGACAGCGACTCGATATCCGACCAAACGTCCCGCGTTGTCAGTAACGCCTGAAACTTAGCATCGACGGGTAAATAGGGCTGAACGTCCTCTGCAAAGCGATCGCGCTCTACGTCGTCGAACACCAGTAATACCGTCCCCGCCTGCCATCTTTCCCAGTTCCGCCAACAGTAATCGAGACGAGTTTCGATGCTCGTCAACTCCTCCGGCATCGTCGCCTGGAACTGAATCTGACAAAACTGGACAATTTGCTCGGCGACGTTACGGCTTTTAACGTCAATCCAGCAGACACCGCCGGGATAACGTTTCTGCTTTAACTGACGACTTGCCCACTGCAACGCCAACTCTGTTTTACCGATGCCACCCATCCCCGCCACCGCTGTAATCGCCACTTTGTCGGTTTTGGAAAACAGCTCGTCAAGTCGTTTCAGTGCGTCGTCACGTCCGACGAATGCGGGTAACGGGCGACGGTAGCGGCTCAGGTTATGGGGAGGTTTATCAGTGTTGGGATGTTGGTTAACCGGTTCCCTTCCCGGCGGCTTCAGTCAAATGGTGATGTTGTTGGTCTGACTGTGAATCGGCGCATTAAAGACTTGACCGACTTTTTCAATCTTTTCAATATTGACTGTTGTTTGGGGTTGAGCTTGTAACGCTCGAGCTAACTGAGACGCGATTTCGTTATAATCCGTAACATCTGGCAAATCAGTTTGCTGAGTATCTTCCTCCACCATCGCCGCCACTAGCTCTGGATTATCAAAGGGATTTTCAGCTTCTGAGTAGCGATTTTTCAGGCGTTCGCCTAACCGACGTAATTGGCTTTGTGCTGCATCCGGAAGTGCCAGCACCGCAGCCTTGAGGTGAGGGAG
The DNA here is from genome assembly GCF_028368005.1 of Geitlerinema sp. CS-897. Classification (NCBI taxonomy): domain Bacteria; kingdom Bacillati; phylum Cyanobacteriota; class Cyanophyceae; order Geitlerinematales; family Geitlerinemataceae; genus Geitlerinema; species Geitlerinema sp. CS-897. The sequence goes on from NZ_JAQNCQ010000351.1 coordinate 4,120, forward strand.
TATTTCGTCAATTGGGCTCTTCCGACCTTGGTGTGTAGGGTAAATGCTTGTAGCCTATATCTGGAAAGGAATTTCGCGATTTGAGCAGACTTTTTATACAGTTTAGCAAAAACTCTTGCCCTGTAAGGGTTTAAGCGATTTCTTGCATAGTAA
>NZ_JAQNCQ010000352.1:0-12381 GCF_028368005.1 Geitlerinema sp. CS-897
ATGTCAGCCACCGCTTTGAGATGTTCTTGTAGCTTTTCTCGTTCTTCGGAGTTTAAGTTCATTTTGAAATTTTTTAGATATATCTACTCATATTATTTTACCATGATTTTTGTGTTTTTACGAAAGTGAGATGCACCCATCTTTTTTATAATGCTTGTCACTTTCTTGTGGGAATGTGTAGGGTGATTTTAGAAGATTTATGTAGTCGTTCTAGTTCGGGGTGGTTAAAAATGGGAAGTATAAGACTTTTAAAAACTCTCAATTGTTATGCTTTATAATTTTAAAGTTTTATGAATAAGAAAACATTGAATTTTTATAAAATTAAAATAAAAGAATTGCGAGTAAGCACGAGCAAAAAAAGCAGTGCTTTATATAAGCCAATTCTTTTGTTGTCAATCATAGATTTATTGGCTCAAAAATATATACGAGAAAATAAAATATATATATCAGACTCTTTGGTTGAAACTTTTTCCTCGTACTGGAATGTTTTGGTGCAACAAAATCACTACAAGGGTGGTCTCCACTATCCATTTTTTCATTTAAAAAGAGATGGATTTTGGCATCTCAAATTTAAAAAAGAGTGGGATGGACTACAACCTAAAACAACTAACAAGCTGAAACAAGCTGTAGAATATGCGTATTTAGACGAAGAGTTATTTGAGTTACTACAGGATTCAACGAGCCGTCAAGAAATCATTGATGAATTGATTTCAAAATGGTTTATGGACGAAGGAAGGCAAAATGAGGAGGTTTTGAGAATCCATGATTCGTTAGAGTCGAGTGAGTTTGAAGAACTTGAAATATTACAGCCAGAACAGTGGTCGCTTAAGAAATCCCGAGTCAGAAAAGCCTTTTTTCGTAAGTCAGTGATTCACGTTTACGACTATTCTTGTGCTTTGTGCCGTTTAAAAACGACCGAATCGCTGACTCAGCATATTGTGGAAGCCGCACATATAAAACCTTACGCACAGTTTTACGACAACCATATTTTTAATGGGATTTCTTTCTGCAAAAACCATCATTGGGCATTCGACCGAGGTTTATTTTACATCACTGACAATTACAAGATTTTCGTCAAAGATGATTTTGAAGAAAATTCACCGAATGCCCGACCTCTAAAAGATTTTCAGGGAGAAAGATTGATGTTACCGCAAAATGAAAATTATTATCCTTCTTTGGCTGCATTGGCTTGGCATCGTCAAAATATTTTTAGTACCTAACTAACACCTCCGGTAAACCCACCTCTCTCGGCTTCACAAAACGACCTTGAAAACTCACAGCGCGATTTTCAAAGGTTCTCGCCTTCGCCACCGCCATTCGTAACTCCGCTAACTCCATCGGTTCCGTCATCCCACCGAGGAGATACAGCAATAGTTTCGCCGCTAAATCCCGTCCGGCGACGCGAATTCGGCGTTTGTTGGGATCGTAAAACACCCCATACCAAATCGATTCGGGGTTCTCAATTCCACTAAACCCGCCGGCGTCGTCAAACTGGCGCAGTTTATCAAACACTTCTATCAGCGGAAGGCGTTTGCGAAAAATAGCAGTTCCCAAAGCTTGCGCTAACGCCACTTGTCCGACAGGACGAAACAGGATGTTTCCCTCACCGCCATCGGCTTCAAAACTCAACCGTCGCAACGTCGGCGTCTCCAATCCCGCCTCTAACTTGCGATAACTCGGAAGCGTCGCCAAGCCATCCCACAACCGCATCAACTCCGCTAAACCGTCGGCGAGTTCGTCAACGGTGGGACGTTGGGGAATCGTCCCCGATTTTAGCGGTTTCCAGTGGGGAAAGCGATCGCCGAGATACCCCACCGTCATATCTTTTAACGCCTGAAGCGTGGTTAAAACGGTGGATTTCGCCGACACCAACGCGCCATCCCAGTTAACCCGAGGAAGTCGTTCCGCCTCTTGACGCAGCATCGGATGAGTCACTGCAATTTGACGGGTGATAATGGCGAATCCGTCATTTTCGTTGAGTAACGTCACCTGTCCTTTGCTGAGTTTAACTGCCATCAGGTTCACGTGAACGAAGATCGATCGAATCCGCCGCCGCGCCTCTTCCCGCGTTTCGCCTTTCACGACGGCGGGAATCAGTTCCACACCGAGGGTTTCGTCGGCTAACTCCCGCAGTTGACTGGGGGTTTTTCCGACTGCTTGCGCGATTTCCTCAAGGGTTAAGGCTTTTCCCGTGGGTTTCTTCGCTTTCGTGAGGGGTTGCAGGGTTCCAGTTTCGAGAAGTTCCATCAATCCCCGAACTCCCATGAGACGATGTTGGCCATCGAGGGCAAAGACCGATACAGTAGAAGACAGGTCGAGAAGTCCGACTCGGCGATCGCTGTCGAGGGGAACGAATTCAACCGCCGACTGTCTGGCACGTCCGTTTTCGTCCCAACCCACCGATCGCGGATTGTCCACCCACGGCGGACTCACGACTAACAGCAACGGCGGAAATTTGCGATCGGTTCGCGCCGCCAGATATCGCGTCAGTGGCGCTTGTCTCGACCAATCTAGGGGACGTTGGTATAACTCGTCTACCGTTTCTGCGTCGGGTTGAACGTTTCCCGTTTTGGGATCGAGTTTTCCTTGAAACAGGGGAAGTTGCGATGCGAATTCTACCCGGTTGGCCAGCCATGATAACGTTACCGAACCGATATACGCCTCGGTCTCTCCCATTTGAGTCGTTTGAACGAGAAACGTTTCATCGCGATCGAGGTACGGTTTCAGTAAAGCGGCAATTTTTCGGGTTTCGCTTGCAGGCGTCATGGGAAAATGCGTAAGCTGATAGAGTAGATTATTTTAACGCAAATTGTATCAAGTATTTTCAAACTTTAAGTTAATATATTTTTTGAGTCTCAATTTCAATCTCGTCAGTCCCCATTATTGATACTGGTTCAGATATGTCTCTGTCTTCTAAACGCCCGGTTTCTGATTTTGTCAAAAACCTAGAGGCTTTAAATCGTGAGATTCAAGAATTGTATTGTTCGGACAATGTCCCCTGGGTTTTGGGATATTCGGGAGGAAAAGATAGTTCGGCAGTCGTTCAGTTGGTCTGGAATGCGATCGAAGGATTGGCTCAAGAAAAGCGTCACAAAAATATTTATGTTATCAGTACTGATACTTTGGTCGAAAACCCAATTGTTTCGGCTTGGGTCAATCAATCTTTAATGTCAATGAAGGAAGCAGCAGATAAGAAAAAAATGCCTGTTGTGCCACGATTGCTTAAGCCCAATATCAAAGAAACATTTTGGGTATGTCTTATGGGAAAAGGATATCCTGCGCCTAGACATAAATTTCGTTGGTGTACCAATCGCTTAAAAGTTCATCCTTCTAATACTTTTATTCATGATGTCGTTAGGCATAATGGCGAAGCAATTGTTGTTTTAGGGACTCGAAAAACTGAAAGTTACAGTCGTACAATTATTATGGAGCGTCGAGAAAAAGAAAGAGTTCGAGTTCGATTGTGTCCTCATCCCAACCTTCCGAATTCTTTGCTTTACACTCCCATTGAAGATTGGACGACTGATGAAGTTTGGATGTATTTGATGCAGTGGGATAATCCTTGGGGTTATAGCAACAAGGATTTATTTACCATGTATCGCGGAGCCACAGCGGATAACGAATGTCCGTTAGTGATCGATTCCTCAACGCCAAGCTGTGGTAGTTCTCGCTTTGGCTGTTGGGTTTGCACAATGGTCAATAAAGACAAGTCGATGGAGGCGATGATTCAAAACGATGAAGAAAAAGAATGGATGCAGCCTTTACTCGACATTCGCAATGAGTTAGATGTCGATAACGATCGCCATCGCCGAGACTTCCGCCGCATTCACGGCAACGTCCAACTCTTTGAACGTCGCAACAAAGACGGCGAAGTGAAAGTTGATAACATTCCCGGCCCCTATACCAAAACCTGGCGGGAACATTGGTTACGTCGCGTTCTCGAAGCACAGGAAACCGTCCGCCGGACGGCACCTGAAGAGATGCGCGATATCACCCTCATCACCACTGAAGAACTCAGCGAAATTCGTCGAATCTGGCTCGAAGAAAAACACGAATTCGACGACAGCCTTCCCCGTATCTACCAAGAAATTACCGGAGAACCCTTCATCGATCCCCGTCCCGGTGCAGAACAGCGACTCCTGGGACTCGATGAGTGGAACCTCCTCGAAGAACTCACCGACGGCGATGCGATGTACCTGGAACTGATGGCGAAACTCCTCGACACCGAACGCCAGTTCCACACCAAAATTCGCCGTTCGGGAATCTACAAGGCTCTCGAAAAATGCTTCGAGACGAGTTCGGCGACGAAGGAAGAAGCGATCGCCAACGCACATCGCAAACGAGATCTTCAAGAAGCCGCTAAAGTTGGCGACGTGGCGAAAATCAAACAACTGACGTGGGCCGATGTCAAATTCAGCAACGCCGACTCGGAGGAGTAGCTAACGGGGAAACCAGTGCAACAGACACTTGTACGATCGCCGCTGTCGCTGTAAGTGTCGCACTAAATGTTCCCCGTTCAACGGTGGTAACAAATAATCCTCGAGATCGAGGGAATGCTCGAGCCAGGGAAGTCCGTATCCGGCGCGATCGCTCAACGCAACGATCGGTGTCTTCGTCAGACTCGGATGTTCTCGCAGTTCCTTCGCCCAGCTTACCCCCTCCGTTTCCGACAGGTGCGATCGAATCATCACCACATCGATTTTCTTCTGAATTCGCTGCGCCAAAATCTCCGCCGGTTCTTCAACGAACGTTACGTCAAAGCAGTTTTTCTCGAAAAAGCGATCGCTCTCCCAAGGGTTCGATGGCGCATCCCCCACCGCCACAACGTTCGTCATCGGAAATTCTCGTCCCGACTCCTGCGCCTTCACCGGACATTCTTCATCGCACAACGCACATTCGGGAGCGTCGTAAGCGACACCGTAAGACGCCGGAATCGGTAAATGACAGCGTTCGCACTCAGACACCGTATAGCGTCCCTCGAGGAAATGACCGAAACAGCGCAAATCCCCTTCTAAATACAGTTGCAGGAAATCCGAACGCTGTTGAAGCCATCGCCAGAAGTTATCGAAATCCAGGTGATAGCCGTCGTAACTGTAAGTGACGCCGTGAAACCGAGGAACCTCGGATACCGGAGACACGATCGCTTTCCCGCGACTGAGGTAGTACGCCACATAACTTTTTAACACGGCCGTCGGCGACGCCTCTACCGTCGGTTGTCGCCTCGGTGACGAAACGGGTTCCGGCGGAGAAAACCCATCCATCTCGAGAACGTCGGTGGTGCGAGTCTCGAGAGAAAACGCCTCGATTTCCCGAATGCAGGTGAGCTGTTCGAGCTGTTCGTGAGCAGCTTCTAAGGCTTGGTAGCGTTGTTCGCGATCGATATCCGTCGCTACCTGCTCCGCTAGCAACACCATCGTATCGATTTGCGATTGCGTCCAGCGATGGGGGATAAAACACTGATGCGCCATCAACAACCCCCATAACCTCGGTATGGGATATTCCTCTGTCGCCGGGAGCAAAATCGGAACCGCGAGTTTGGCGCTCACTTCAAAAAAGCACTCTAAAATTTTCGTCGGACAGCGATCGAGATCTACTGTGGATAAATCCTCGATCGCCTGAACGTTTCCTACGTGGAATTGCGTAATTTCCTCGGAGCTAAAAAATCGACCTAAGCGACATTTCAACATCGATTTGCGACCGGGGGCAAGTGCTTCGGCGATGACGACTGCTTCGCGATCGCGACGAATTTGGCAGACGAGCGTGCGATCGACGCGTAGAATTTTACGTAGCCCGATCGAAATTTCTTTTAATGTTTTGTTTAGATTTTGCGTCAAGCCCCAATTTGAACGGTTCGATCCCCCGAACTCGCGTGTTCGACTGTTGTTAACCTCGAATCTCTTCGGTTTCGATAGGGTTGAGGGCGATCGCTCCTGAGATAACGTCTTAGGAGACGCCGTGGAAAACCGCATAGTATCGTGGAGTCCGTAAGGCACTTCCTGATGGCAACGCGGACAAAACCAATACGGTTTTCCAGCTCGGACATAGCACAATAACGGATAAGAACAGCTCGGACATAAATATTTACTCATGGTTGGCATCTCGAGCAAACGACGCTATTTTTAGGGCTGATGACGGCTACGTCATTTCCCTTAGGCTGGATTTTCTATTTTTTCTATCTTTATAAGTATAAAAAAATGCGAGACTTGAAAGTGTTTTTTTATATTAAGAATTTACAGGATTTCTTGACGACTTTCTCCGATACTCTGTCTCAGTTTCAGCAAACGTTCCCATCACTGACCCGGTTCGCCCGCGATCGCCCCTACCCCGAACCCAGGCCGGAGTGGAATTTAAACAACTCGATCGTTGCTTAAACAAACGGGCGAGCGAGCGTTCGCTAACTGTAAATAAATGTAAACAAATATTTCAGTTTTTCTATCAAATTGTTTCAGATAGCCCAGGTTTACTAAGTTCCGTCAACATTTTTTGGTACAAACACCTATATGCCGACTTTCTCCGCAACCATCTCAGTCTTGGTTTAGAACACGCCGATACGAAGGAGCTACACTGTATGTTCACTCACGTCAAGCCCACCGTTCGCCACATCGAGCCAGACGATCTCAGGGGGCGTTCGTTGGTCAAGGTGGTCTATGTCGTGCTGGAGTCCCAGTATCAAAGTGCCTTGTCGTCCGCCGTCCGCTCGATCGACGCCAACAACCCGAACCTGGCGATCGAAATCAGCGGCTACCTCATCGAAGAACTACGAGATCCCGAAAACTACGAAAACTTCAAAAAAGACGTAGCCGACGCCAACATCTTCATCGCCTCGCTAATTTTCATCGAAGACCTGGCCGAAAAAGTCGTCGCCGCCGTCGAACCCGTCCGCGACAAACTGGACGCCGCTGTAGTTTTCCCGTCCATGCCAGAAGTCATGCGCCTGAACAAACTGGGCAGCTTCTCCATGGCGCAACTGGGACAATCCAAAAGCGCGATCGCCCAATTCATGCGTAAGCGCAAAGAACAATCCGGTGCTTCCTTCCAAGACGGGATGCTCAAACTCCTGCGAACCCTGCCAAAAGTCCTCAAATATATGCCCGTGGACAAAGCCCAGGACGCTCGCAGCTTCATGCTAAGCTTCCAATACTGGCTCGGTGGGTCTCCCGAAAACCTGGAAAACTTCCTGTTGATGCTGGCAGACAAATACGTCTACCCCGATCGCCAACTCAACGGAAACGCCAACTACGCCGATCCCGTCGTCTACCCCGACATGGGCATTTGGCATCCCCTCGCCCCGCAAATGTACGAGGATGTCAAAGAATACCTCAACTGGTACGGAACCCGCAGCGACGTTAACGACGACTATAAAGATCCCCTCGTCCCCACCGTCGGCTTAGTTCTGCAACGGACGCACCTCGTCACCGGAGACGACGCCCACTACGTCGCGATGGTACAAGAACTCGAAGCCCTCGGCGCACGGGTGATTCCCGTATTCTCCGGCGGACTCGACTTTTCCCAACCCGTCGATAAATACTTTTGGGAACAAGGTACTAGCGATACCCCGAACAACAAGCCCCTCGTCGATGTGGTCATCTCCCTGACCGGATTCGCCCTCGTTGGCGGCCCGGCCCGACAAGACCACCCGAAAGCGATCGACTCCCTCAAACGCCTCAACCGTCCCTACATGGTGGCCTTGCCCCTAGTCTTCCAAACCACCGAAGAGTGGGAAGATAGCGATTTGGGCTTGCACCCGATTCAAGTGGCCTTGCAAATCGCCATTCCCGAACTCGACGGGGCGATCGAACCCATTATCCTCTCCGGTCGCGACGGCAACACCGGAAAAGCCCACGCCATGCAGGATCGCATCGAAGCGATCGCCAAACGAGCCATGAAGTGGGCCAACCTGCGACGCAAACCCAAACTGCACAAAAAAGTCGCCATCACCATCTTCAGCTTCCCCCCCGACAAAGGAAACGTGGGAACCGCCGCATACTTAGACGTATTCGGCAGCATCCACGAAGTCGCCGTCGCCCTCAAACGCAACGGCTACGACGTTGCCGATCTCCCCGAGAGTCCCCAAGAACTGATGGAAGCGGTCATCCACGACGCCACCGCCCAATACGCCAGTCCCGAACTGAACGTGGCCTACCGGATGCCGGTCAACGAGTACGAAAAACTCACCCCCTATTCCGAACGCCTCGAAGAAAACTGGGGACCGCCGCCGGGGAACCTCAACAGCGACGGTCAAAACCTGCTGGTGTACGGAAAAGAATTTGGAAACCTCTTCATCGGCGTTCAACCGACGTTTGGCTACGAAGGCGACCCCATGCGCCTGCTGTTTAGCCGTTCTGCCAGTCCTCACCACGGTTTCGCGGCGTATTACACCTATCTCGAACAGCTTTGGAACGCCGACGCCGTTCTCCACTTCGGAACCCACGGTTCGCTGGAGTTCATGCCCGGTAAACAAATGGGGATGTCTGGCAGTTGCTACCCCGACAGCCTCATCGGGAACATTCCCAACTTGTACTACTACGCCGCCAACAACCCCAGCGAAGCCACCATCGCCAAACGCCGCAGCTACGCCGAAACCATCTCTTACCTGACGCCACCTGCCGAAAACGCGGGATTGTACAAAGGCTTGAAAGAACTCGGCGAACTGGTGGGGTCTTATCAAACCCTCAAAGACAGCGGACGGGGCATTCCCATCGTCAACACCATCGTCGAAAAAGCCCGGATGGTGAATTTGGACAAAGACATCGATTTACCCGAAGTCGATGCCAAAGACATGACCCAAGACGAACGGGATACTATCGTCGGCTTGGTGTACAAGCAATTGATGGAAATTGAGTCGCGGTTGTTGCCCTGCGGGTTGCACGTTATCGGGAAACCCCCGACGGCGGAGGAAGCGATCGCAACGTTGGTCAACATCGCCAGTATCGATCGCGAAGAAGAAGGCATTATGGGACTGCCCAGTCTCTTAGCCCAAAGCATCGATCGCAACATCCAAGACATCTACAGCAACAACGACAAAGGCGTTCTCGAAGATGTCGAGTTGAACCAAAAAATCGTCGAAGCCACTCGGGTCTGCGTGTCGGCGATGGTAGCGGAGAAAACGGGCGAAGACGGACGGATTCGCCTTAACAACCTCGGCGGTTGGCTGCAACGCATCATCAAAGACGAACCTTGGTACGAAGCCCTCAAAGAAGCAGGATTCCACCGGGTCGATAAAGAACAACTCGACAAACTTATCGAGTATCTGAACTTCTGTCTCAAACAGGTTTGCGCCGATAACGAACTCGGTTCCTTGCTGAAAGCCCTCGAAGGGGAGTACGTGCTTCCCGGCCCCGGCGGCGACCCGATTCGCAACCCGGATGTTTTACCCACGGGTAAAAACATTCACGCCCTCGATCCTCAAGCGATTCCGACGGCGGCGGCGGTACAAGCAGCTAAAATCGTGGTCGATCGCCTCATCGAACGTCAGCGTCAAGAAAACGGCAACGAGTACCCCGAAACCATCGCCTGCGTCCTCTGGGGAACGGACAACATCAAGACTTACGGCGAATCCCTGGCACAAATTATGTGGATGGTGGGGGTCAAACCGGTTCCCGACGCCCTGGGACGGGTGAACAAACTCGACTTGATTCCTCTCGAAGAGTTGGGTCGTCCCCGCATCGATGTCGTCGTCAACTGTTCCGGCGTGTTCCGCGACCTGTTTGTGAATCAAATGGCGTTGTTAGACAAAGCCATCAAAATGGCGGCGGAAGCGGACGAACCTGAAGAGATGAACTTCGTTCGCAAACACGCTATCAAACAAGCCGAAGAGATGGGGGTAAACCTGCGTCAAGCGGCCACGCGGGTCTTCTCCAACGCTTCCGGGTCTTACGCCGCCAACGTCAACCTGGCAGTGGAAAACAGCACCTGGGAAGAAGAAGCGGAACTTCAGGAAATGTATCTGACCCGCAAATCTTTCGCCTTCAACGCGGACAATCCGGGGATGATGCAGCAAGACCGCAAGGTGTTCGAGTCGGCGTTGTCCACGGCGGACGCCACGTTCCAGAACTTGGATTCCTCGGAAATCAGCTTGACGGACGTGTCCCACTATTTCGACTCCGACCCGACGAAGGTGGTGTCGAAGCTGCGGAAAGACGGGAAAACCCCCAATTCCTACATCGCCGATACGACGACAGCTAACGCCCAGGTGCGATCGCTCTCGGAAACGGTACGTCTGGACGCCCGGACGAAGATGTTGAATCCGAAGTGGTACGAGGGTATGTTATCCCACGGCTACGAAGGGGTTCGCGAGTTGTCGAAACGCCTGGTGAATACGATGGGTTGGTCGGCGACGGCGGGGGCTGTAGACAACTGGGTTTACGAGGATGCGAACGACACCTTCGTTAAAGATGAAGAGATGCAGAAGCGTCTGATGAACCTCAACCCCCATTCCTTCCGCAAGATGGTCGGGACGCTGTTGGAAGTCAACGGTCGCGGCTATTGGGAGACTTCCGAGGAGAACTTAGACCGCCTGCGTCAGTTGTATCAGGAGGTTGAAGACCGGATTGAGGGGATTGATTAGGGTTTAGAACTCGATTTCGGTTTCTTCGGTTGATTTGAGAGAGGTGGGTTGAGAAATCGCCCACCTCTCTGTGTAGTGAGGGATTGGCTGCGATCGCTAAGCTATAATGAACAATACATTTTGGAAAACCCTATGGAACAGTTTTCAAGATGTTAATGGAGGTGTTCTGTCATTTTTGGGCATTCTCATTTCTGTAATTGTCTCGAGATTTCCCGCTAAGACCCAAATCCCTTTAGATATCAACATTATTATCGGAACTTTTGTTTTGTTAATCTTGGTGACTCTCACCAGGGCGTTGATTACGACTTTAGAAGAACTGGAGACCTTAGCGAGAGATTCCCATATTTATAAGATTCCGAGGATAAAAGTTGTTAAACCAAGTTCTTTTGGGAAAATTTATCTAGCGGAATACTCCCGGTTAATATCAAAAGATACATTTGTTTCGCTCTATTACTTAGATGGAGACTATGAAGTTTTCGTAGCTATTGGATGGGTTCAAAACGTACAAGACAATGGATTAATACAGATATTGCTACTACACAAACAAGAGGAACATTCATTAACACTAAATCGACTCGAAAATAACGATCTTGCATATTTAGAAAATACCCTCGTAAAACCGAGTATTTCTAGAAACTGGATTGAAATTCTTTTAAGAAACTTCCAATAAGGCAAGAACATGAAAGATCGCAACGATACAACCAAAGTTTTTCCAGCCACCGTTGTCAAGGTTTTAAGCGATTCTCGTGTCGTCATTAATCGAGGACACGAACATCAACTTAAACCCAATCAAAGGTTTATTTTATATCGTTTAAGTTCAGAAGAAATTATAGATCCTGAAACAGGAGAATCGTTAGGCTATCTAGAAGAATTTAAGGGAATTGGAAAAATTATCCATATCCAAGACAAGATGACGATTATCGAATCATCTGAAAAAGAAACCTATCAGGCAACAGAACGCACTTCGATTATACAGAAACAGTTTGGATTTCCCAATAGTACGATTGTAAAAACGGTTATCGCGCCTTTCGACAATCCTCAAGAAGGCGATTTGGTTAAACCCATTTAGTAGACCATGCGGGTGCATCTCAGTTTTGCAAAAACATGAGAATTGGAGGCTGAAATCCTTATTCTCTCGTATAGATTTACATTGTTGAGATGCACCCGACCATGCGTTCTGTGATATTTTCATTCAGTTTGATTTCTGCTCGACTTTGTTCTTCGCTAATGTAGCCTAGCCATACTGACGCAGACAGCCGTTTCGTAACGATCGAGTAAAGTCAGAATTGTAGGATGGCAATGCCCACCTAACCATTCGGTTCGACTCCACGCAAAAATGTCCAGACGCGACAACCTCCACTTCCCCCTACGCCACACCCTCGAAAAAGACGGCTGGACAATCACCGACGATCCCCTAGTTTTGGTACTGGAAAAGACCCTACTCAAAGCCGACATCGGAGCCGAGAAAATTTTCACCGCCGAAAAAGCCGGACGCAAAATCGCCGTTGAAATTAAAGACTTTGACTCCGCCTCCGTCATCAGCGAACTAGAAAAAACAATGAGACAGCTCCAGCTCTACCAGTGGGCGCTGGAAGAACAAGACCCAAAACGAGAGCTGTTTTTAGCCGTTAGCCAAGATATCTACGTCAAACACTTCCAAAAACCGATCTTCCAGTTAGGGCTTGCTGAAAAGAAGTGAAAAGCTTACGACGTAAGGCTTAGAGGAGTCTTGACATGGCTTCGAGAACCCGAAAAAGAGGTAAAATTGGAAATTCCTGTGCATCCGGCAAGAAAAAATGTATCAAAAATCACAA
>NZ_JAQNCQ010000353.1:0-25697 GCF_028368005.1 Geitlerinema sp. CS-897
CTCTCCCTCTCTCCCCTTCTCCCCCTCCAAACTACCGCATCTTCTGCGACCAGATCCGTGTGGGGAGACCCCAAACGTAAATGAAGCCTTCAGCGGCTTTATGGTCGAACTGGTCGTCAGAGCCGTAAGTGGCCAGTTCGTCGGTGTACAGGGTGTTGGCGGATTTGCGGCCGACGATGGTAGCGGTTCCTTTAAAGAGTTTGACCCGGACTACCCCAGTGACTTGTTTTTGGGTTTCTCGGACGAACGCATCTAACGCCCCTTTGAGGGGACTGAACCACAGTCCGTTGTACACGAGTTGGCTGTAGGTTTCCTCGATTCCCCGTTTGTACTGGGTGACATCTTTCGTCAGTGTCAGACTTTCGAGGTCGCGGTGGGCTTGAATCAGCGTCATCAACGCGGGAGCTTCGTAGATTTCCCGCGATTTAATTCCCACCAGGCGGTTTTCAATCATGTCGATGCGACCGACACCGTGGCGTCCGGTGATGTCGTTGAGGGTGGCGACGAGTTTTACCGGAGAGAGGGCTTCGCCGTTGATGGCGACTGGAAATCCTTCCTCAAAGCCAATTTCAACGTATTCGGGTTCGTTGGGCGTTTCGGCGATCGCGGTCGTCATCGCGAACACTTCTTCGAGGGGTTCGTTCCAGGGATCTTCGAGGGGCCCGGCTTCGATGCTGCGTCCGAGAAGGTTGCGATCGATACTGTATGGGGAAGACTTCTTGACGGGAGAGGGAATCCCGAAGCGTTCTCCGTAGGCGATGGTTTCTTCGCGGCTCATTCCCCACTCGCGAGCTGGGGCGAGTACTTTTAGGTTGGGATTGAGAGCGGCGATCGCGACGTCGAAGCGAACTTGGTCGTTCCCTTTTCCCGTACATCCGTGAGCGACGGCGTCCGCTCCGTATTCTTCGGCGACTTCTACCAGTTTCTTAGCGATCAGGGGACGGGCCAAAGCCGTCGAGAGGGGATAGCGGTTTTCGTAGAGGGCGTTGGCTTGAATGGCGGGAAAGGCGTAATCGGCGATGAATTCTTCTCGAACGTCCGCCACGAGGGACTGACTCGCCCCCGCAGTCAGGGCTTTTTCGCGAACTGGCCCGAGTTCTTCTCCTTGGCCCAAGTCTGCGGCGAGGGTAATTACCTCGTCCACTCCCCATTCTTGCTTCATGTAGGGGATACACACTGACGTATCGACGCCACCGGAATAGGCTAGTACGGCTTTAGTAGCACGACCCATGTGCGTTTCGTTCTCCGTCTCAAAACAACCAGTCTTTTATTATGGGGCATATTCTGGAGCAATTTTCCCCATTTTTTACAGACTTGGCTGGGATTTTACCTCGCTGGGGTCGCGATCGCGACGTGACCGGAAGTTTTTTCGCTCCGTTACAGCTTTCTGTGTTAGCGATCGTTGACAATTTACTCCGTGAAGATCGGCGAAACGGAATGGCGCGATTATTTTTATCGGTCGGCATCCATCTCTACGTAATTTTTAACGACTGTCCTAGTTAGCGGTCGGGACAGTCTAGTTACTTGCAACATAGTCTGGTATCGCAACAAAAAATATTAACAGACTCAAGTTTGGAGGCTGAAATTTATGATGACAGGACCACTCGATCGATTCAAAGAAAAACTTGAAAACAACAGATACTTCTTGCAGAATTTCCTAGTTACTTTAGGTGACACACCTAGACATTCAGAATGCCAAGATCTGGTCAACAGCACTCTATCAATTATTGACTTGCTCTTTCCGTTAATTGACTAAACAAAAGAAATTGCTCACCGGGAGGCTTATGGAGAAACTTCCGGTCATGAAACAAATTTAATCGACGCTCCAAATTTTATGACAAGCTTACAGCAATGTAATCAAGGCATTCAAACTCTAGTTAATTTTATCCAAGCACGCTGTAACGCTGGGTAGTGCTGCACTCTAATGATGCTGGGCAGTCACAATCCTTGCATGGCAAGGACTCAAAAACCAAAGTAGCATTACTCCTCATTACTACCTAAAATTTCAGTCGCTTTCTTTTGATTTTGCTTAGCTTGTTCAGTTACTGCTTCTAAAGCTGCATTGGCCAGGCCAATTAATGGAATCAGTTGTTGCCAATCTAAATCAGAAGGAGGAAATCTATCATAGTGATACTTGACAGGAGAATTCATAAGGATAAGGTGGTCTGAACCAATAATGGAAATTTCTGAATGAGGGGAGATTTTTGAGTGACCTCCCCATTTTTACTTTACTCCCAAGGGAAATCGTTAGAGTTGGAGTCTACCTCAGAGTTGATGTTCCGGGCGCGATCGAACTCGTAAGGCTGCACGACAGTAGCTGTCACCGAAACCGCTTCAGACTCATTTTCGGGTTCCGGTTCTGACTCAACTTCCGCTTCGGATTCGGGTTCCGGTTCGACTTGGATTTCCGGTTCCGGTTCCGGTTCTAATTCAGCCTTCGATTCCGGTTGCGACTCCAACAGTTGAGAAATCGACGAACCGGGGTTTTTCTTACTGAATACCAAACTTCCGTCTTCCTCGGGACAATCGACGTAAATCGTATCTCCCGCGCCGAATTCCAACTCTAACAACTTCGTAGCGATCGGGTTTTCTAACTCCCGTTGAATCGCCCGTTTCAGCGGACGCGCCCCATATACGGGATCGTAACCCACATCGGCGATGTAATCCTTCGCCGACTCCGACAGCACGATTTGAATTTTCTGTTCGGCTAACAACGACTCGATCCGCAAAATCTGAATTCCCACGATTTCCCGCAACTGAGACTTACCCAGGGGATGGAAGATAATCAAATCGTCTACGCGGTTGAGAAATTCCGGGCGGAACTGCGATCGCAACGCCTCGTAAACCCGCGATCGCATCTCTTCGTAATCCGCCTCTTGTCCGGCGACATCGAGAATATACTGAGAACCGATATTACTCGTCATCACAATGACGGTGTTGCAGAAATTCACCGTTCGCCCTTGAGAGTCCGTAATGCGCCCGTCGTCAAGAACTTGTAATAAAATGTTAAAAACATCCGGGTGTGCCTTTTCCACCTCATCGAACAACAACACCGAATAGGGCATCCGCCGCACCGCTTCAGTGAGTTGTCCGCCTTCGTCGTAGCCCACGTACCCCGGAGGCGCACCCACCAGGCGCGACACCGAATGTTTCTCCATATACTCCGACATATCAATGCGAACCAACGCATCGCGATCGTCGAAGAGAGACGCCGCCAACGCCCGCGCCAACTCCGTTTTACCCACGCCCGTCGGCCCCATGAACAGGAACGACCCGATCGGACGCAGGGGGTCTTTCATCCCCGCCCTGGCGCGACGAATCGCCGCCGCCACCGCTTCGACCGCCTCCGACTGTCCCACGACGCGGCGGTGAAGCTGTTCTTCGAGTTTCAGGAGTTTCTGACGTTCCGTTTCTAAGAGACTGTTGACGGGAATTCCCGTCCATTTGGCGACGATTTCAGCGATGTCCGCTTCCGTCACCTGTTCCCGCAGCAACGCCGATCCGTCCGACTGCAACTTCAACAGTCCGGCTTCTTTCTCTTCCAAGCCTCGCTGTAACTGTTCCAACCGACCGTATTTCAACTGCGCCGCCGTATTCAAATCGTAATTACGTTCGGCTTGTTCGATTTTCAGCCGCAGTTGTTCTTCCTCTTCCTTGAGAGCGTTGATTTCGTCGAGAAGCTGCTTTTCGTGTTGCCATTGAGAACTGAGGCCCTCTTGTTTTCCCTTCAGTTCCACCATTTCTTCTTCGATGCGATCGAGCCTATCTTGCGCTGACGAATAGGCTCCCCTCGCGCCACGCTGTTCCTCTCCTTCCAGGGAGAGTTTTTCCATTTCCAACTGCATCAAGCGGCGATCGACATCTTCCAATTCCGTCGGTTTCGACGTAATCTCCATCTTCAACTTCGCCGCCGCCTCGTCGATGAGATCGATCGCCTTATCCGGTAAAAAGCGATCGGTCACATAGCGGTTCGACAGCGTCGCCGCCGCCACCAACGCCGAATCCGTCATCGTAACGCCGTGGTGAACCTCGTAGCGTTCCTTCAACCCCCGCAAAATCGAGATCGTCGCTTCCACGTTCGGCTGTCCCACGTAAACCTGTTGAAACCGCCGTTCGAGGGCTTTATCCTTCTCAATGTGCTTGCGGTATTCCTCTAAGGTCGTCGCGCCGATGCAGCGTAGTTCTCCCCGTCCTAACATGGGTTTGAGGAGGTTTCCCGCATCCATCGTTCCTTGAGAACCGCCGCCACCCGCGCCGATGACGGTGTGCAACTCGTCGATAAACAACACGATTTGACCGTCGGAGTGGGTGACTTCCCGAATCACCGATCGCAACCGTTCCTCGAACTCGCCGCGAAACTTCGCCCCGGCGATCAAACTTCCCATATCCAGGGAAATCAACTGACGGTTTTTCAACGATTCGGGAACGTCGCCGTTGACGATACGTTGCGCTAACGCCTCGGCGATCGCCGTTTTACCCACCCCCGGTTCCCCAATCAACACCGGATTGTTTTTGCGGCGTCGGGAGAGAACCTGAATCACCTGGCGGATTTCCTCATCTCGTCCGATTACGGGATCGAGTTTTCCGGCTCTCGCTTGTTCCGTGAGGTCGCGCCCGTACTTTTCTAAGACGTTATACTGATTTTCTGGCGTCGCGTCTTTCACCTTGGCGCTTCCGCGCATCGACTTAATCGCGGCGGCGATTTTCGACTGATCCGATTCGAGAGCTTGTAGCGTTTTACTCCCGATGCGATCGTCCTCCGCGAAACCCAGTAACAGGTGTTCGATCGAAATATGAGAATCGTCGAAATTCTGCCGCGCCAGTTCCGCCTTGTCCAGCATGGTATCGAGATGTCGTCCCAGATAAAGCTGATCGACGATTCCCATACGTGGGTGTCGCTTGGCGAAAGCGTCCAGCTTTTGCGCCAACTGTGCCGGATCGACCCCTGCCTTTTGTAAAATTTGATGGGAGAATTCCGCCGACTCCAACAGCGCGAGAACGACGTGTTCGACTTCTAAATTTGGATTTCGATAACGTTTCGCCACGTCCTGAGACGAAACGATCGCGTCCCATGCTTTATCGGTAAACTTCGACGGATCGGTTGGTTGCATTTCTGGCAGTATTTCGGAACTATGCAGTCTTAAGCTGTCGCTAAGGAAACAGGAAAACCTCTGGGTGCAGTCGCAGTCAGCCAATATCGATCGCTGTTGGTCGCGTGAGCTCTACCCCTGCCAACGTTAACGGACTTCTAGGCCGTCCACGACTGACACCTTCGCCTTCCCTCTCTTAGTTTAAAAGACGGTCAAAGCTGGGGATCTCGATCGAAAGCAACTAATAGTACATTAAAATGAAAGTCTTCCCACAAGACAAACGAACCGAAGAACTGGTGAAGTTCGATGGCTCGCTTGTCAAGTTCTGTTTGAGAATCTTAACACGATCGACTTCGTTGGGAAGTCCGATGTCGTTCCATAGTCCCCTGGTAGCAAACCGTGACAGAAGAGAAGCGTTACAAGGATACCGTCAATCTCCCCCAGACTGACTTTAATATGCGGGCGAACGCCGTCGTGCGCGAACCCGAACTGCAACAGTTTTGGGAAGAGCAACAAATCTACCAAACCCTGTCGCAGAACAACCCCGGAGATCCCTTCATCCTGCACGACGGTCCCCCCTACGCCAACGGCGCCCTTCACATCGGTCACGCCCTCAACAAAACCCTCAAAGATATTATTAACCGCTACCAGCTCCTTCGGGGTCGTAAAGTTCGCTACATCCCCGGTTGGGACTGTCACGGCTTGCCCATCGAACTGAAAGTCTTACAAAAACTCAAATCCTCAGAGCGTAAAGAACTAACGCCGTTAGCGCTGCGGGCTAAAGCCAAAGCCTTCGCCCTCAAAACCCTCGACGAACAGCGCGACAGCTTCAAACGCTATGGCGTTTGGGGCGATTGGGATCGTCCCTATTTAACCTTAAACCCCGAATACGAAGCTGCTCAGATTGCCGTGTTCGGAGAAATGGCGCTCAAAGGCTACATTTACCGAGGGTACAAACCCGTTCACTGGAGTCCCAGTTCCCAAACTGCGTTGGCTGAAGCCGAACTGGAATATCCCGAAGGGCATATTTCCCCGAGTTTGTACGCCGCTTTTCAACTGAGCGAACTCAGCGACAGCCTCAAAGAGCGTCTGAGCGACTATATGCCCGATTTGTGGGTAGCCATCTGGACGACGACGCCGTGGACGATTCCGGGGAACTTGGCGGTTAGCGTAAACGCCGAGTTGAATTACGCCGTGGTCGAAACAGCCTTGGAATTTGAGGAAGCGGCCGGAAAATTCCTCATCGTAGCCGCCGATGCGATCGCGCGACTCGAGGCCACCTTCGGCAGCAAGTTGACCGTCCTCGAAACCGTCAAAGGCCAAGACCTAGAAGGCTGTACCTACAAACATCCCCTGTTCGATCGCACCAGTCCCGTGGTCGTCGGCGGCGATTACGTCACCACCGAATCGGGAACCGGACTCGTCCACACCGCCCCCGGTCACGGGTTAGAAGACTATCAAGTCGGCTTGCGCTATAACTTGCCGATTCTCTCCCCCGTGGACGAAAACGGCCGGTTTACCGAAGAAGCCGGCCCCTTCGCCGGACTCAACGTCCTCAAAGACGCCAACGAAAAAATCGCCGAAGCCCTCAAAGAAAACCATTCCCTACTCAAACAAGAGCCTTACGAACACAAATATCCCTACGACTGGCGCACCAAAAAACCTACCATTTTTCGGGCGACGCAACAGTGGTTTGCCTCCGTCGAAGGCTTCCGCGACGCGGCCTTAGACGCCATCCGGGAAGTTACTTGGATTCCCGATCGCGGCGAAACCCGGATTACCTCGATGGTCAGCGAGCGATCGGACTGGTGCATCTCTCGCCAGCGGAGTTGGGGCGTTCCCATTCCCGTCTTCTACGACGCCGAAACCGACGAACCCCTCATGACCGAGGAAACCGTGAACCACGTTCGGGACATCATCGCCGAGAAGGGTTCCGATGCTTGGTGGGAACTGCCCGTAGAAGAACTGCTTCCCGAGTCTTACCGAAACAACGACCGCACCTACGTCAAAGGCACCGACACGATGGATGTCTGGTTCGATTCCGGTTCCTCCTGGGCGGCGGTGGCGAAAAAGAAAGGGCTAGGCTATCCCGTGGATATGTATCTCGAAGGCTCCGACCAACACCGAGGCTGGTTCCAATCGAGTTTGTTAACCAGTGTTGCCACCGAGGGACAAGCCCCCTATAAAACCGTTTTGACTCACGGCTTCGTTCTCGACGAACAGGGACGGAAACAGAGTAAGTCCCTGGGAAACGTCGTCGATCCCGCCGTGGTGATTAACGGCGGCAACAACCAAAAACAAGAGCCGCCTTACGGGGCTGACGTGCTGCGGTTGTGGGTGTCGTCGGTGGACTACGCTAACGACGTTCCCCTCGGAAAAAACATCCTCAAACAAATGGCGGACGTTTACCGGAAAATCCGCAACACGGCGCGATTTTTGCTGGGGAACCTGCACGACTTCAACCCGGAAACCGACGCGGTGGAGTACGACGAGTTACCGGAGTTGGATAAATACATCCTTCACCGCACTTGCGAAGTGATGGACGAGGTCACGGAGGCGTTCGACAGCTATCAGTTTTTCCGGTTCTTCCAAACCGTGCAGAACTTCTGCGTGGTGGACTTGTCGAACTTCTATCTCGATATCGCCAAAGACCGACTGTACATCAGCGAGGCTAAGGCGTTCCGCCGTCGAAGCTGTCAGACAGTGTTGGCGGTGTTGGTGGAGACTTTGGCGAAGGCGATCGCTCCGGTTCTCTGTCACATGGCTGAAGATATCTGGCAGAACCTTCCTTACGAGACGCCGTATCAGTCGGTGTTTGCAGCCGGTTGGCCGAAGCTGGAAGAACGCTGGCGTCGATCGGAACTCTCCCAACGCTGGCAAACCCTGCGCTTCTACCGTACCGAAGTGAATAAAGTGATGGAGAAGGCCCGAACTGACAAACAAATTGGGTCTTCCCTGGAAGCAAAAGTGCTGCTGTACGTTCCCGACGAAGCCGATCGCGCCAAACTCAGCGAGATGAACCCCGACCTGGCGGTTCCGCCGCGTACCGTAGAACCGGAACCCGAAACCCCCGTCAGCGAAGCGACGGAGGCTGAAGTGGAAGACTCGGCAGAAACCCCGGAAGGAGATGACTCCTCGACAAAGGCTGGAAAACTGGCGCTTCCTGATTGGGAAAATCTCGAGGTGCGCGATGTGGTTGACTTTATCGTAGACGCGCCGGGATACGCCGTTGAGTTCTGGAAGAGTTACTATCGCGTGTTCCGCAATTTGGCAATTCTGGCCGGATTGGGGGCAGCCCTGTACGTTTCTTCGAGCTTCCTGGCGGCGGTGAACCGTCTGCTGCTGTTACCGGAACTGTTTACGGGAATCGGCTTTACCTATTCGATGTGGTTCGGCTATCGGAATTTGCTGTTTTCTAGCGATCGCCAGCGGTTATCGGGGCAAGTTGCAGATTTGAAAGCCAAAATCGTCGGCACGGACGCCACTGTGGCCGTCTCCGCCGCCGACGTTCCCGACGTGCCAGAGTTACCGCCCACTTCCGCACCAGCCTTACCCACCGTTGGCGATATTAACCCCGGAAACGGAGTAGACGAGCTGCGCTATTTATTCATCAGCTCTCAAGTGGAGTTGTTGGACTCTCCCGAGGCGTTAGAAGGCTTGGAGTACGCCAGCCGTCAGGAAAGCCTGGGCATCGGCATCGTCAACGCCGAGGGTCAGAAGTGCGAGCGGTGCTGGAACTACTCGAGTCACGTCGGCGAAGCCCCCGAACATCCGACGCTCTGCGAACGTTGCGTGGAAGCCTTAGACGGCAATTTCTAAGGTGATGAGGTGATGGGGTAATGAGGTGAGGTGAAATTCTCCCCGGCTCCCCCTCTTCCCCTCTTCTCCTCTCCCGGTTGGAGGCGGTGCGTGACGCGGGAATTTACATTATCCTGACTTCGGCGTCCTTTGAAAGCCCGCGTCACGGCACCCTACGCTCCCCCTCTCCCCGGCTCTTCCTCTCCCTTGCTCCCCCTCTCGATTTATCATGGCGATCGACAAAAACTGTTTGAGGAGCGAACGAGTTTCATGCAATGCGATCGTTGGTCGTCTGTGATTTTGTCGCTGTTGGTGTTGGCAGCACCGGCTACAGCGGCGTCGATTTCCTCCGAACCCCGCCAACTGGCTCAAATCGAACTCGATCCCCTGTGCCGTCAGGTGTATCGAGATGTCGAAAACGGCTTGTCGATTCACGTCGAACCGAGTCCGTTTTCTCGGGCGATCGCCAACGTCGCCCCCAACGAACGGCTGCGACTGGCGGACAATTACCGTGCCATTCAAGGGCCGGAAGGACAAAACTGGATTCCGGTGACGTTCCCCGCCGATGGTTACGTGAATAATGGGTTTCCCAACGGCCGAAGTAACTTAGTTCTCTGTCAGCCGTTCGTATGGGGCGATGTCGAACAGCCACAACCGACGCGTCCCCAACCCCGTCCTCCGGTATCGGGAACCACCTGCCGCCGCGTCTTAGTCGAAGAAGGTCTCGTGGTACGCAGCGCCCCGAGTACGGCTTCGGCAATTGTCGGCGGCGTGGGGGCTAACGAGGAAATTTTCGTACCGCTGCCTCTGACCTCCATTGTGGGTGACGAAGGACGCAGTTGGGTCGAAATCGTCTCGCCGCTGCGGGGGTACGTCTCGAGTGGCTATCCCAACGACGGCAGCAACCTCGGTGCTTGTTTTTAAACTGATTCTTCGAGAAGCGCTCGACGTGCCTGTTTGAGTCGTTCTACGGCGTCTTGGTAGCCTTCCCGAGACGCCCAAACGAGCGCTGTCCAAGTGTTGCCGTCTTTGGCTCGAATATCGGCACCGTGACCGAGCAGTACGTCGAGAACCTCGAGACGACCGTGACCGGCTGCCACCATTAACGCCGTGACGCCGGAATTCATGCAAGCGTTGATGTCTGCGCCTGCGGCTAACAACAAGCTGACGATGCCGCGATGTCCGGCTGCGGCCGCTGCCATCAAGGGCGTCCAACCGTCGTTATCGGCTGCGTTGGGATCGGCTCCGGCATCGAGCAGACGACGGGCGATGGAGGCGTGGCCGGATTCGGCTGCGGCAATGAGGGCGGTGGTGCCGTCGTCGTTGGTTGCGTTGGGATCGGCACCGTTAGCTAATAGAATTTCGAGTTCTTGCCAGTCTCCCGACCTGGCAGTTGCGATCGCGTTTTGCATCGTTTTTTACCTTTCTTTTTCTATTTTAACGAGTTTGGGGAGCGAGAGTTCTCAGAAAGAAGATCCGTATTTTCCGATCCGTGCTAGAATACCGCCGTTTATAGTCGTTGAGTCACGCAAGTTATTGCAGCGGGACGACTGCCCAACCCTGTTGTTTGTCGTGTGAGGTTGAGAAAAAACCATGTCGATCGTATTGGTAACGGGATCTGCGGGATTGATCGGCTCTGAATCTGTTCGCTTTTTTTGCGATAAAGACTTTACAGTGGTCGGCATCGACAACAATATGAGAGAAGCCTTTTTTGGGGAGGGTGCATCGACGCTTTGGAATCGCGATCGCCTCCTCGAAAAATATGGAGATAAATATATTCATCATCACAGCGACATTCGCGATCGAGAGGCAATTTCAGAAATTTTTAAAACCTACGGGAGCGAGATCGAACTGATCGTTCACACCGCCGCACAGCCGTCTCACGATTGGGCGGCTCGCGACCCGTTTACTGATTTTACAGTTAACGCCAACGGTACGTTAAACCTCCTCGAAAATACGCGTCAGCATTGTCCTGACGCGGTTTTTGTTTTTTGCTCGACCAATAAGGTGTACGGGGACAATCCGAACTTGCTCCCCCTCGTCGAACTCGAAACCCGGTGGGAAATTGAAGAAAGTCATCCGTTTTACGATGGCATCGACGAAACTATGAGTATCGATCGCTGCAAACACTCTCTGTTTGGCGCATCGAAGGTCGCTGCTGATGTTTTAGTTCAAGAATACGGACGGTATTTCGACATGAAAACCGCTTGTTTTCGCGGCGGTTGTTTGACGGGGCCGAGTCATTCGGGTGCAGAACTTCATGGTTTTTTGTCGTATTTAATGAAATGTACGGTAACGGGAAAACCCTACAATATTTACGGATATAAAGGAAAACAGGTTCGTGACAACATTCACAGCTACGATTTAGTGAATGCTTTTTATCACTTTTATCAAAATCCTCGAGTGGCAGAAATTTACAACATTGGCGGTGGGAGATCGAGTAACTGTTCGATGCTCGAAGCGATTCATCAGTGTGAAGAAATCGCCGATAAAAAATTGAATTGGGAATACCGCGAAACCAATCGCATTGGCGATCATATTTGGTGGATTGGCGATCTGAAATCGTTTAAGTCTCACTATCCCGAATGGGATTTGACATATAACGTTCGCGATATTCTCGAAGAGATTTACACGCAAAATGTCGATCGCTGGTAAACGTCGCTACGGATTGGATTTTATTGAGAACTATACGATCGCAATAGGAGGATAACAAAAAATAATATTTACTTCTAAAAAATCGAGCGCTTGAGCTGTCAATTTTTTGAATTTTTTGCCAAGCCTAAACCGTCCGATTGGAACGCGATCGCAACTTCGGCGCCAATGTCGATCTGACCGATAAAACGACATAGGGGAAACCATGAAAGTACCAAGCCCGTTTCCAACGCTTCAGAAGCTATTTCAAAAGCTCGCTCAAAAACGAGTCGTTCGCTTTCTCGGGGGTGGGGGAGTCGCCGCCGCGTTCAACTTAATATTAATGTTCTCGTTCGTGGAACTGGGAGGCTGGGATACTGTAATTTTACGCAACACCGCCAACGCAATTTCCATCGAACTCTCTCTACTGCTGAGTTTCTTTATTTACCGAACTTGGGTGTGGACTGGAGGAAACTGGCGTCTTCGGGACGTATTACTGCGTCAACTCCCCTTATATCACCTCTCGGCAGGTTGTTCCGTACTTTTACGGATTTTCGCCATTTTCCCCTTTCTCGATTGGTTGGGGGTGAGTTACGGTGTTAACACCCTCATCGGGATTCTGGTGAGTGCGACAACGAACTATCTCCTCAGCGATCGCCTGGTATTTCGCTCGAACCGTCCCGAACTCCGTCCTGAAAGTCTAGAACCCGCGTTCGCTAACGCCAGCGATTCCCCACGCCGCGATGAAGACAAAGCGCAGGAAACCGTTCGTCCCGTATCCTTATTTTCTCTAGTAATTCCGGCACACAACGAAGAAGGCTCGATCGCCGAAACGGTCAACGAGATCGCGCGAGTTCTCGACGATCGCGACGTGCGTTACGAATTCCTCGTGGTGAACGACAACAGCCGCGATCGCACCGAAGAAATCTTGCAATCCCTCAGTCGCGAAAACCCTTGCGTGCGCTACGTTAACAACTATTACCCCAACGGCTTCGGTTTCGCCGTGCGCTGCGGCTTAGAACAGTTTCGAGGAGATGCTGTCGCCGTCGTGATGGCGGACGGTTCCGACTCCCCCGAGGACATCCTCAACTACTACGACCTGCTACAAGAAGGCTACGACTGCGTGTTCGGTTCTCGCTTCGTGCGCGGCGGACGGGTTATCGACTATCCAACCCACAAACTCCTCATCAACCGCTTGGCCAACCTCTTCGTTCAAGTGCTGTTCGGCTTGCGCTACAACGACACGACCAACGCCTTTAAAGCCTATCGTCGCGAAGTCATCGAGGGAATTCAACCGATTCTGTCGCACCACTTCAACCTCACCGTCGAACTTCCCCTCAAGGCGATCGTGCGCGGCTACACCTATGTTGCAACTCCGATTAGTTGGCGCAACCGCAAAGCTGGAGTCTCTAAGCTGAAAATCAAAGAAATGGGAAGTCGCTACCTCTTCATCGTCCTCTACATTTTGCTCGAACGGTGGCTGTCTCGAGGTGATTACGTCCGCAAAACTCCCCGATCCCAACCCCACCACTTTCGCGTTGGCGTCGCGTCGAACGAGAGTATCTCTCGCTAAAAACGAGAGTTTATTTCAAACAGAACTTACGCATTTACACCATTTGTAGGGTGGGCAATGCCCACCGACCTCTACATTTAGTTTGGTTAACGCTGAAGTGCGTAAGTCCTATCAAAGTTAGGATTTCAACTTGAGGCAAATTGAGGAGTGTATGAGTCAGCGCGTTTTAATTACCGGAGGTGCGGGATTCGTCGGAAGTTCTCTCGGATTGGGACTGGCGAAACGTCATCCCGACTGGCAGATTATCGCTCTAGACAACCTCAAACGGCGGGGTTCGGAGTTAAACCTTCCCCGTCTCAAGCAAGCGGGAATCGAGTTCGTCCACGGCGACGTTCGCAATCCTGAAGACCTCGCTCCAGAAGTTCTCAAACCGACGTTAATTTTAGAATGTTCGGCGGAACCGTCGGTGTTGGCGGGATACGGATCGCCGGGATATCTATTACAAACCAATTTAGTCGGCACGATTAACTGTTTGGAATTGGCACGAGCCACCCAAGCCGATTTTATTTTCCTATCGACGAGTCGCGTCTATCCGATCGCCTATCTGAGCCGACTCAACTATCGCGAAACCGACACTCGCTTTCAACTGCTCGACGAACAACCGTTTCCCGGTGCGTCGCAACAGGGTATCGCTGAAGATTTTCCCCTCGATCGCGCGCGATCGCTCTACGGAACCACCAAACTGGCCTCGGAACTCCTCATCGCTGAATACGCTGACGCGTACGACCTCCGCACCCTCGTCAACCGCTGCGGCGTGTTAACGGGGTCTTGGCAAATGGGAAAAGTAGATCAGGGGGTGTTTGCGCTGTGGGTGGCGCGACATTACTTCCAAAAACCGCTGAAATATATCGGCTACGGTGGAACGGGGAAACAGGTTCGGGATTTTCTGCACGTGGCGGATTTGCTGGATTTAATCGATTTACAATTGCAACAGTTTGAGGATCTCAAGGGCGAAACTTTTAATGTCGGAGGTGGGTCTCAAAATCAAGTTTCTCTGTACGAAACGACACAAATTTGTCAGGAGGTGACGGGAAACCGGATCGACATTTTGCCCGTTCCCGAAAACCGTCCCGGCGACGTGCCGATTTTTATCACCGACTCTCGTAAAGTGATGGCGCGAACGGGATGGCAGCCGAAACGAGATATTCTCGCGACTCTCACTGAAATTTACGACTGGATGGTTCGGGAAACGGACAGTATTCAGAAGATTTTTTTGTGAAAAAATTTTTGTTAAAAATTAGCAATTCGATCGAGGGACGCGATGTCATTTAAAATTTATTTTTTTAGATATTTTCGATCGCGATCGCATCTATTTGGCCAACGCCGATTCAAAAAACATATCGTCCGATACAGCACTTTTTGATATATTGTGGTATATATTTCGATCGAATCGAATACTGACATTTAAAATTTAAAGAATTCTCATGAAAACTTCTGAACGCGAACTTCAACAAGGATATCAGCTTCGCTTTGCTCGCATTGCCAATTATCGCCGTAAAGTCTGGAAAATACTGGTGACGCGCTATTTTCAAGATCTCGTTGGCGAACGTCGAGATATTCTCGATCTCGGTTGTGGTTGGGGAGAGTTTATCAATCAAGTTCGCGCTCGAAAAAAGTATGCAATGGATCTCAATCCCGACGCGAAAGACTATCTCGAGTCAGAGGTTCGTTTTATCCATCAAGATTGTTCGCAGTCTTGGCCGGTTTCTGAGGCGTCGCTTGATGTCGTGTTTACGAGCAATTTTCTCGAACATCTCTTGTCGAAAGAGTCTTTGTCTCGCACGATCGCCGAAGCCTATCGCTGTTTGAAACCAGGAGGAAAAATTATCTGTTTGGGACCGAACATCAAATACACGGGTGGAGCTTATTGGGACTTTTTCGACCATCATTTACCCTTGACGGACGCTTCGATTTCTGAAGTTTTACAACTTCGAGGATTTCAAATTCAAACTTGTATTCCTAAATTTTTACCTTATACGATGGCTAACGGGAAGCAACCTCCGTTGTGGACAGTTCCGCTTTATATTTCGATGCCGTTGGCTTGGCATTTCTTAGGTAAGCAGTTTTTAGTCGTTGCCTGTAAAAACTAATTCGAGTGATTCAAGATTTTTTTAAAATTCTACTAATAAGAATAAAAAAGGAACCGATCGACTTGTTAGATAAACATTCTAACTTGTGGTCGAAATTTTATCTGCCGCTTTACGCGATTCCTTTTCTGATTACTTTCTTGTTTGTCGATCGCTTCGGGGTAGACGTTCCCGTTTTCGACGCGTTAGTGTTGACAGATTTATTTCACGAAATCGATTTCGGGACGGCTGATTTTTTAGACTTTTGGAGACTTCACAACGAGCATCGATTTGTCATTCCGAGATTTGCGATCGCCACTCTTGCCTTTTTGACCGATTGGAACACGAAAACGCAGCAGTACGCGAGCGTTATGTTAGCGATCGCGATCGGAATTTCACTGTATTGGATTGCCAGAAAAAAAAACGGCGATCGCGTTTCTCCGCTGACTGACATCGCGATCGCCATTGCACTCGGCAGTCTCGTGCAATATGAGAATTGGCTTTGGGGATTTCAGATCGCTTGGTTTTGGATAAATCTGTGTTTCGTCCTGGCGATCGCCCTCCTGTCTCACGAGAACCTCCAGCATTGGCGCGATCGCCATTTCGGTCTCGCCGCCTTATTCTGTGGGTTGGCGAGTTTTTCCTGCGCTCACGGACTCCTTACGTGGTTGGCCGTTTTACCGTGCGTGTGGGTGAAAAGTCGGCACGCTCAAAAACCCCGACGGTGGCTTCTCGTCTGGTGTAGTGGGTTCGTCGCCACCGTGCTGTTGTACTTCATCGACTACCACAAACCCGCTCACGCTGTCGATCCGAGTCATGTTCTCAAACACCCCCGAGAAGGACTCGAATTTTTTTTCGCGCTCGTCGGACACCCCTTTTCCTCGGCATCTTCAGCGGCGATCGCCTGGGGAATTGCCCTCTCGCTCGCTAGTCTGGGCTGTTTTTGGCTGTTTTGGCGCGATCGCACTAACCGAGAGGCGATCGCACCCTGGATCTCCTTAATGTTGTTTAGTCTCGGCTTTGCCGCGATGACCACGGTAGGACGGTCGAGTTTGGGACTGACCACAGCACTCGCCTCCCGCTACACCACCGTCAGCCTGCTACTGTTCGTCGGACTCCTTTACACGGGACAGTATTACGCCGAGATTGCAACTCGCCCGTGGCAAGGGAAGGTTCGCTTCGGCTATCGTGCGATCGTGGCGTGCGTTGCGGTGATGTTGGCGGTCACGTCGCTGTCCGTTTGGGAACTGGGGAAAGACTTCCGCAACCATCGACTCTTCTTACGAACCTGTTTGTCACTCGTCGGATATATGGAGGACGACGCTGAAAGTAGCTGCGTGCGACGACTGTATCCCGACGCCAAAATCGTAAAATACTGGTGGTCTCCCCGCCTCGATCGCTTGGGATTTTTCGAGCGATCGCACGCCGTCGAATTTCGCGATCGCCCTCAGCCCTCTTGCGGGTATCTCGATCGTTCCCAGTCGTCGCAAGTCGTCGAGTTATCCGATCGCGGAACGGCGATCGTGTCGGGTCGAGTCCGCTTCGAGAACTGTCAAACGGTTCTACCGATCGTCTTTTTGTCTCGAAACGACAGTACGGAGATGTTTGCCAGCGATCTCATCGGAGATTTTGTCGATTCGAGTCGAGAACCCGAAACTTGGACAGTCCAGTTTGTCAGTCGCGATTTACAACCCGGTCGCCACTCGCTTCGGGCGTGGGTTTACGATCCCGAACGCTCGGCGTTCCTATCTTTATACAATTCCTTAGACTTGCGCGTTGTGGATTAAACTCGTACAGTTCGAGTTTATGAACTAAGTGGTCGAGTTTGTCGATCGCGCGTCCCCGTCCCTCGAATCGATAGAAAAGGTGAAAATTCGTTTCCCGTCCAGTACGATTTGGCTCCTCGGCCTGTCTGCGATCTTTGCCAGTCTCGTGGCAGCGTCGATCGCCTATTTCGGCGTCAACTTTCCCATTTGGGACGAGTGGGACACCCCCGGACTGATGTTCGTCAAACTCCACGACGGCACGATCGATCTCAGTCAAGGTCGATGGAACTGGGGCTACTGGATCGCCCAGCACAACGAAAGCCGCAAATTCTTTCCGAGACTGATTTTAGTAAGTTTGGCGTCCGTGACGAACTGGAACATCAAAGTAGAAATGTTCCTGATTTTGGGTTTGATGGCCGCGATCGCCCTCACCCTATACGCCCTCAGTCGCCTAACCCTCACCCGTACCCCGCGATCTCGCCTCAACGCACTGGCGATCGTCGCCAACCTCCTCGTCTTTTCTCTGATTCAATACGACAACTTTCTCTTCGGACTGCAAGTGTGCGTATTGCTGTCTTTGAGCGCGATCGTCTTGGGGTTGCTCGTGGCGCAGACTCGCTTTCCTCTCTGGCTGAAAACCCTCGTGGGTATTTTACTGTGCCTCGTCAGTACGTATTCGTTTTCTAACGGCGTACTCAGTTGGGTCGTGGTCTTTCCCGCTATTTTCTTTCCCGAAACCCTACGCTGGCGGGAGATCGGGCGGCGTCTGTTTTGGGCGACAGTCTGGATCGCGACGATGGCGGTCAATCTCGGATTTTACTTTCGCAACTACGTCAAACCCCCCGACCATCCCGGTTGGGACGAAGCCGTCCGACACCCACTCGAGGCGGTTCGTTATTTCTTCGTCTTCTTAGGTGGACCGCTCGGATTTCACGACATCCCAGCGGCGACGGTCGTGGGGGCGATCGTGTTTGGGGTTTGGTCGGCGATGGTGGTGGCTCTCCTGTGGAACAGTGCGACGACCTTGCAGGAGGGAAAATCCGGTTTCGAGAACGCTCTAGAGCACCGTTGGGATCTCTCTGAGTTAAATCGCGCCAAAAGCTGGATAATGCTGGGGGGATATTCTATCCTCAGCGGTCTGTTTGCGGCGTTGGGTCGCGTGGGATTTGGAATCGAACAGGCGATTTCGCCACGCTATACGACCTTTTCACTGTACGCGATCGTCTCGGCGATTTATTTAGGAGCGTTGCTGGCCGAACGAGATAAGACGGTTGAAGTGTCTTCGCCTCGGCGTCGTTGGCTTTCTCGGGGAGTTTACTTACTGCTCGGTATCGGACTGGTATTACATCTTAAAACGAGCGCTTTTGCCCTCGACGGGATGTACGTTCGTAAAACCGACACGCTCCACGCTCAGGCTTGTACGCTGGCCATCGACGTGTTGCGAGACGACGACTGTTTGCGCCGTTACGTTTATCCCGACCCCGATCGCCTGTACGACCACGCGATCGCCATTAACGACTTGGGGTATCTTTCTCCTCCGCTGCTCGAGAGTGACGACGTGCGCGACTTTAGTGCGTCGCTGGAGTCCGAGACCGCTCGGGGATTCTTCGACGCTCTCGTTCCCCTGTCGGGCGATCGCTACCAAGTTCGGGGCTGGGCCGAACTCACCGAACGTTCCCTGTCGGCGGCCGATCTGGTGTTGTTGACCTACACGACGGATTTTGGAGCCGAAAAACCCTTTGCCATTATCGACGATCGCGAGTTTCGCCCGGACGCACTTCATGCCGGTCTTCCCCGAGACACTCAACTCGGCTGGAGCGGTGAATTTGCGCGATCGCAGCTCCCGAACCGCTCGCTAGTCGTGAAAGCTTGGGCGTTCGACGCGACGACGGCTCGGGCGCATCTTTTAACGGGAAGTTTCGAGCTAACACCGACACCGTGAGATCTCGCTCGAGAGTCGCACTAACCATGAGTCATCCCGGAGATCCCCGGCATCTTGGAGATGCCGGGGATCTGGCTCGAATTTAAATACATAAAATATGTAGTTTGTCAATCCCCAATCTCGAAAAGTTTTCTGCACCACTAAGCCGTGAGATCTCGCTCGAGAGTCGCACTAACCATGAGTCATCGAACCCGACAAATCTTACAAGTCGTCGCACCTTGGATTTTGGGTGTTGCAGTCGCGATTTACTTCACGTTAGCCACGTTACCTTCGCCGTATATTTTTATTACCTCCGGTTTAGATGCCTCTTGGAGCTTTGCGTTAACTGAAACGGTACTGAAGGGTTTGCAATTCGGACGCGATGTCATTTTCACGTACGGACCGCTCGGCTATTTGGCAGCCGGATCGATCGTTCCAGAGAACGTTTTAACCGCCGTCACTTTTAAGATCGGCGTTCATATTGCGTTAGTTTTCG
Source organism: Geitlerinema sp. CS-897 (assembly GCF_028368005.1). Classification (NCBI taxonomy): domain Bacteria; kingdom Bacillati; phylum Cyanobacteriota; class Cyanophyceae; order Geitlerinematales; family Geitlerinemataceae; genus Geitlerinema; species Geitlerinema sp. CS-897. The sequence goes on from NZ_JAQNCQ010000353.1 coordinate 19,342, forward strand.
CGGTTGTTATTTGTGTTTTTCAGTATAAAAATAACCTCGATCGCGTCTTGTGGATCGTTTCTTCTTTATTCTTGTTTCACGCGGCGTTTTCAATAGACTACAAAGCGTTATTTTTGTATTTAATTCTTTTATTATGGTCAGTTCGTCCGCCCTTTCAAGCCTCAAAGCGATCGACAATATCGAGAGGTTACTCTCTCTTTTTAGGAATTGTCGCCGGTTTTTTAGCCTTAATTAAATTTACGCTCGGCGTCGCGACGGTCGGTGCGCTGTTTCTCGTGCAGTTTTTTCGAGCCGTGTCGATCGCCAAAACGCAAACCCTCTCAGAGCGAAACCGAGCGATCCTGGCTGTTTGGGATTCCGTCGTCGGGGCGACCTCGACGGCGTTCGTGTTTGTCGCGGTGAACCCGCCGGACAACGCGGTTCGACTCCTGCTCTACGGGGCGATCGCCGTTGTCGTCAGTGGAGTGGTGCAAAAAGTTCGTCAGACCGATCGAGATCGGCTCTTTGACAAACGTTTCGATCTCTTCAGAGCCAGCAGCCTCGCCTATGGAATTTACAGCATTTTGCTGTTGGCGACCGTGTTGGTGTTCGATCGCTCGCTCCTCGATTTCGTCCGAGGATCTCTCGAAGTTTCTTCGGGATACTCCAGTGCGATGAGTTACATCAGCTCGCCGTTAGAATTAGGATTAGCCCCGATCGAAGCCACACTCGTCGCCAGTGTCATGGGGCAGCGGTGTGATTGGCGGCGATCGGGATTTTACCTGGGTCTGGCCTTCGTCCTGTGGATCGCGTTCAAACACGGCTTCGTCCGCCAAGACGCCCACGTTCTGCTGTATTTCTTCTGCGTTCCCTTTATCGCCTCCCTCGTCTGTGCCGGTCGCAGCAACGTTTCGCGTCAGTCTTCTTGGGGACGCGTCGTCAGCGCGATCGCGATCGCCGTTGCCGTCCTGTACGTGGCGAAACCCGACGTGTTAGGACAAGTCGGTCTGCGACCCTGGCCGTTTTGGCAGAGCTTCACCCCCAAATACGTCCACAACCAAATTTTCAGTTTCAACGTCGATCGCGTGGCGAGCGTTCTCGAAGATGCCAACCAATGGAATTTCGAGCGATTGAAACTTCCCGCCAAGGTGCGAGAACACCTCGGCAACAAAACTGTCGATATCGTGCCTTGGGAACTGACCCTCGCACCGGCCAACGGGTTGAATTGGCAACCGCGACCGACGCTTCAATCCTACTTGTCTTATACGAAATTTCTCGATCGCGCCAACGCCGCCAATTTAGACGCCCATCCGAGAGACCACTTTCTTTATCAATTTCGCGCGATCGACGGACGACACGCCTTTTTTGACGAACCCGAAACCTTCTCGTCGCTGCTGTGTCGCTATCGCCTCTCGCCCCAGTTTCCAACCTTCGTGCAAACGGAAGCCGTCTCCGATTTAATGGTGTTCGATCGCCGAGAGACGAACCCCTGTCAGATCGCCGCTCCCCTCAGCTCGCAATCGGTAGGATGGGGCGAGACGGCGACCGTTCCCCAAGCCGCGCGATCGCTCGTCAGAGCCTCGATTTCGGTATCGTATTCGCCCTGGGGCAAATTCTACAAAACACTGTTTCGCGCCGCTCCCGTGCGCCTCAAGGCGGTGTATCGCGATGGCGGAGAAGCCTCCTATCGCCTCCTTCCCGGTAACGCTGAAAACGCGCCGATCGTCAGTCACTTACCCCGAGAATCCGACGAAGCTCTCGTCTTTTTCCAATCCCTCGATCGCGCCGATCTGCCGTTCCCCGCTCCCGTGGCGTCGATTGCGTTTGAAACAGACAATCGGTTCGTTTACGCGCCGAAGATCGAGGTGACGTGGATTCCCCTGGGCTGGGAGTCCGGCGATCGCACCCCTAAAAGCGATCTTTGAGGTCTCGAATGCGAGCGAAGGTTCGGACGCGATCGTGGCTGTTGGCGGCGGTTTGTAACGCCTCGCTGTCCCAACGGAGAAACGGATTGGTGCGTTTCTCGACCCCCAACCACGAGGGAACGGTGGCTTCGTGGCGTTTCCGCAGGGTTTCGACGTTGCGATATCGCGTGTGTAACTCCCGGTTGTCGGGATCGACGGTGAGGGCGAATTTGAGATTTTTTAGGGTGTATTCGTGGGCGCACCAGACGCGGGTTTTGTCGGGGAGCGATCGCAGCTTCGTCAGGGAATCGACCATCTGGGCGGGGGTTCCCTCGAACAGTCGCCCGCATCCCCCTGCGAACAGGGTATCGCCGCAAAACAACTCACCGGGTTCGCCGTCGCCAACGGGAGGGAAGTAATAGGCGATGTGGGCGCGAGTGTGACCGGGAACGAAAAACACGTCGGCCTCTCGGTCGGAAAACGAGACGCGATCGCCTTCGTTGAGAAAGACCTGTTGTCCGGGGATGCGATCGCGATCTTCGGCACCGCCGTAGACGGTGAGATTGGGGAAACGCTTCATCAGTTGGCGGTTTCCGCCCACGTGGTCGGCGTGGTGATGGGTGTTGAAAATGGCGACGAGGGTGCAGTCGAGTGCTTCGAGCTGGCGAAGTACGGGGTCGGCTTGGGCGGGATCGACAACGGCGGCCTCTTGACGATCGCCATCGACTATAAGATAAATGTAGTTATCGGATAGGGCGGGAAGTCGGTAGATCTCCATGGCTCCGATCTCCTGATAGGCTTAGCGTCGTTAGGTCTTTACTTGAAAATCCTATCGCAACTGCTGACGGAAGCGACCCACTGTCATTCGCAACTGCTGACGGAAGCGACCCACCGTTTTTTAAATGTCTGTCTGCGGTCTAGACGTTCGTTCGTATCCTATAAATTCGTTTGTACGCAAATATGGCTAAAGCTTCTCAGGGTAAACCCAACGTGACGCTTCAGCAGTCGATCGAACGCATTCTCGACTCGAACCGCATTAGCCGTCAAGACTATCTCCAGTTAACCTCTGCCATGTTAGCGGGGAAAGGGCTGACAGATGAAGATTATCGCCAACTGAACAGCGTGTTCGATCGCTTTCAACTCGGACGGTTGAAGGTGGTAGACGAGCGATCGAGCAGTTAAGTTCGCAGAAGTTTAAATCGAGTGCTGTAGATTGGGGGGTTGAGGACTCCCGATCGCCACAGCTCTGTTAGCGATCGAGATTTTAAGGTTACGATACGTTCAAAAGGGCGCATCTCAGAAACGTCAATCGATATGAGAAGATAAGAGGTTTAACCTCAAACCTTCGTGATTTTACCGACTATTGCGTTTGCGTAAAAAACGTTAAAAGCACGCTGTCTCGAAGGTTTTCTCGAAATCTACCATCGATCGTCTTTCAACTGATTTAAACTTCCATGAACCAACCCTGTGAGATCGACATCTCTGTGGTCGTTCCTATTTATAACGAAGAAGAGAATCTCGATTATTTATTCGATCGCCTCTGTCGAAATCTCGACAAAATTGGTTTGACTTACGAAATTGTCTGTGTCAACGACGGAAGCCGCGATCGAAGCTTGGTTGAATTAATTCGTCACCACCAACAAAATTCTGCTATTAAAGTCGTCAACCTTTCGCGAAACTTTGGTAAAGAAATTGCGCTCACAGCCGGTATTGACTACGCTCGCGGTCGAGGTGTCGTTCCCATCGACGCCGATTTACAAGACCCTCCAGAACTGATCGAAGTTATGGTGAATAAATGGAAGGAAGGTTACGATGTCGTATATGCCAAGCGAAGAGCGCGTCAGGGCGAAACCTGGTTCAAGCGCTTTACGGCGAATAATTTTTATCGCATTATCGGTAGAATGAGCGACGTTCCCATTCCGCGAGATACAGGGGATTTTCGCTTAATGGATCGTCGAGTCGTCGAGGCTCTCAAACAACTTCCCGAACGCAATCGGTTTATGAAAGGGTTGTTTGCATGGGTGGGTTTCGAGCAAATTGCGATCGAATACGATCGCGATCCCCGCTACGCCGGAACCACGAAATGGAATTACTGGAAACTCTGGAACTTTGCACTCGACGGTATCGCTGCGTTTAGTTCGCTTCCGTTAAAAATTTGGAGCTACCTCGGTTTAGCGATTTCGCTACTTTCTCTGATTTATGCGGGGTTTTTGATCGTCCGAACGGTTATTTCGGGAATTGACGTGCCGGGATATGCATCGTTAATGGTTGCAGTCTTGTTTCTCGGCGGCATTCAATTGATTAGCTTGGGGGCGATCGGAGAATATTTAGGGCGCATTTACGAAGAAGTTAAAAAGCGACCACTTTATTTTGTCAGGGATACTTACGGTTTGTAATTGCATCGATTATATCCATTTACATAAAACATAAGGAAAAATACTGTGAGAGGACAACCGAACATCGTTCGCTCTAAGCTCTTTGATCGACTCGTCATAATTGGATTTGTACTGTTAGCGATCGCGATCAATTCAAGAATGGTACGTTATGGCTTTAATGGATTGGGCGATCTGCTCTGGCATATTACCTGGGTTCAACATTTTTCACATCAGGTTTTTGAAGGCATTATTTACCCGCGTTGGCTAGCTGGAACGAACTACGGTTACGGAAGTCCAACGTTCGTTTTTTATCCTCCCTTAAGTTACTATCTCGGAACTGGATTAAAAAGTGTCGGGTTGAATATCGAGCAAACGATGTCTTTCCTGTTCACGTTTTTCATCTTTTTGTCAGGATTCAATTTTTATATATACGGACGCTATCGATGGGGAAAAATCGCGGGAGTGGTTGGAGGGATTTACTATATGAGTTTTCCCGCAGTTTTTAACTCAGTTCTGTACGGAAACCTGTCGACCGCTCTGGCAACTGCTTTAATTCCTCTCGGCGTTTACTTGAGCGATCGTGCCGTGTGCGATCGACGGTGGTGTGTTTTTTTAACGCTGTTTGGCTTCTTGCTCGCCCTGAGCCATACCCCAAGCTTACTTTTATTTACGTTAGCGTGGATGGTGTATTTAATCGTTTTAGGACTTCACGGGAATTGGCGATCGATCGTCGCTCCAGCATTCTCGGGAATTTTAGGGTTTGGCATGGCTTCGTTTTATATTCTTCCTGCAATTTTAGAGCAGAAATGGGTAAACATCGATTATATGGCGCAGTCCAAAGGGGGATGGCGAGAAAATATGTTGGGCAGCGAAAGTCTGCCGTTTTTTAAGTTGGATTCTCTCGGACAACCGAACTCAGTGGTCTCTGACGGTCTGCTCTTTTCTGCGGTGTTGTTTATTACCCTGTCCGTCATCGTCCTGACCACCCCAAAAACGCTCAAAAAACAAAATATCTTAAAAGAAGCAGTCGGCTGGGCGATCGCTTTAATTATTTTGACATTTTTGATGAGCCGAGCGTCGGAGTTTTTATGGGAACAATTTACCGTTTTACAAAAAGTTCAGCGTCCGACTCGCCTTTTAAACCTATTTGCCTTCTGTAGTGCGGGATCGGTCGCCACCGCAACTCAGTTAAGTTTAGAAGTCAAAACAGCACTCAAAATTTTACTCGCGTTACTTCTGACCCTGGCGATCGGATTTGGATTGAAGCACTCTTATACCATTTCGAGGGGAATTCCGGTGCTGCACAACCCCGGACGCGGTGAGATCGTGACGCTCGATCGCCTGAAAACCACTTTGTACGACCCCTACAGCGAAACACTGATGGACGTGACCGAATACCGTCCCTTACTTCCCGACGGCCGTCCTTCTCCCGACCCATCTCCGAACCAGCCGAAAGTGCGCGTGGTTGAAGGAGACGCCGAGGTCGAGATCGAGCGGTGGGGAAGTTACGTGCGACAGTTACAAGTCAACGCTGGCAGCTCGACGACCGTTCGCGTGCGAACGTATTACTATCCCGCGTGGAAATTGACGATCGACGGCCAGCGTCGGGATATCGAACGCCCCCCAGACGGAACGATGGAGTTTGTCGTCGAACCGGGGTCTTCTGAAGTGAGGCTCGAATACGGTAGTACGCTTCCTTTCAACCTCGGACTTGCGGCGAGTTTTGCCAGCTTGCTCCTATTTGTCTTCGTGGTAGTCGCTAAAACGTAGTGATATAAAAACTAGACTTGTAGGGTGCATCTCAATGGATGTAAAAACACGAAGCTCTGGATAGGTTGGACTTCGGCAACGCTGCCGTCCACGGGTAGAACGGAGTGGAACCCAACAGCTGCTCGATCGATGATGGAAGCTTGTATCCGATGAATTTACCTTTTTGAGATGCACCCAAATCACTATTGATTGACAACTACCCCGTCCTCGAGTTTGCTCGAAAACTGACAAAGCGTCAAACTTCATCTTCAAAAAGGGTATCCTGAGATTACGGTGTAATTTGTCGATCTGAATACAAGATTTGGGTGCGGTCGAACGGCCGTTCGAC
>NZ_JAQNCQ010000354.1:0-5857 GCF_028368005.1 Geitlerinema sp. CS-897
AAAATGTAAATTCATCGAATTGGGCGCACTCAATTTCCAGATCCCCGGCATCTCCAAGATGCCGGGGATCTTATACCAGAAGTGCTAATCGGGAATTTTGCCACCCCAAACTGATGTTTTTGCAAAAGTGAGATGCACCCGGAGAGTGCAAGCCAACGTAATAGACACTCTAGCGATTGCAAAAGCTCATATCTGGTAAATTAATATTAGTGAGATGCACTCCATTTCAAATACTGGTTTTCCCCAATCAGAAAAGCTCTTCCATCCCCCTAACTCCCTTCTCCTTTGAGAGGCTAAGGAGGGATGTGGTGAAGATTTCTTAAAACCCAGCGTATCGGTAAAGGAGGAAGTATTAAAGCAAAATTTGGGTCGGTAAGATTTTGAAAGAGTCAGTCTCAGCCGAATGTTTTGTGCGTTAAGTCCCCGTTTTTTCCTCGTCTTCCGAGAGCGTTTCTTCCTGGGGAACGAGGGCAAAAATCTTATCGAAGCGAAAATCCTCGAGCCAAACCGTTAATCGCTCGGCTAAGGCGGCCGACTCCTCGGGGATTTCATCAATTAGCGAACGAACGATCGCATCGTTGGCGGACATCGCCCCATATCGCAGTCGCATCCGCCACCGAACCGGCATCGACACCAAATCTTCCGACGTCAGTTCCAGAGCGGGAAGCACGCTCTCCGACGCCGTGTCCTCTACCGTCTCGTATAGGTAGCGTACCCCCAAATGTCGGGCGATTTTCTCGAAGATCTCCTCTTCCCGAAACGGCTTGCGAAGGAAATCGTCGCATCCGACAGCTAACACCGACGCTCGTTCCTCCTCAAACGCACTGGCAGTCAAGGCAACGATCGCCGTGGGACTTTTCGCCCCCGTCTTCTTCTGCTGGGCTTTAATCTGTCGCGTCGCCTCGTAACCGTCCATCACGGGCATCCGCACGTCCATCCAAATCAAATCCGGTTGCCACGCCTTCCACTGTGCGATCGCCGCCTGGCCGTCTTCGGCCGAGCGCACCTCGAACCCCGTCACTTCCAACAACTTCACCAAAAACTGACGACTTTCGCGGCGATCGTCGACGACCAACAATTTAGGAACAGGGCGATCTGCGATCGGCCTGACGACGCGACGTTTGGGGGTCTCGGACGAGTCGTTGCTCTCGATCGGCTGCGTTTCCACCGGTACGATAATATCGAACTGAGCGATCGTCCCGACCCCGAGAACGCTATCGAGGGTGATGTCTCCCCCCATCAACTGCACCAACTGACGGCTAATCGGCAAGCCTAACCCCGTTCCCTCTTCCGAACGATATCCGGTTTGCGTTTGCACGAACGCCTCGAAAATCGTTTCTAACTCCTCTGGAGCGATACCGGGGCCAGTATCCTCGACCTCGAAATACAAGCGAACGCGATCGCCACTTTGGGGAACCGCCCCCACTCGTAACGCGACGCTTCCAAACTCGGTAAACTTAATGGCGTTACTGAGCAAGTTGATCGCCACTTGCCGCAACTTCCCCTCGTCTGTACGGATGCACGGTGGTACGTCATCGCTACAGTAAACCTCGAAACTCAACCCTTTTGCTTGCGCTCGCCACGCCAACATATCCGTGACCCCTTGCAAGAGGCGATCGAGACGCACCGGGGCTTCTTTGAGCGTGACTTTTCCCGCCTCGATTTTCGAGAGTTCTAACACGTCGTTAATCAAGGTCAACAAATGTTCGCCACTGCGACAGATAATCCGTAAATATTCCCGTTGTTCCTCGGTCAGCGTTTTATCCCGTTCCATCAGTTGACTGAACCCCAAGATCGCGTTTAATGGAGTTCGCAGTTCGTGACTCATCTTCGCCAGAAACTGGCTTTTGGCCTGACTGGCGCCTTCGGCGTGACGTCGGTTCCGAATTTCTTCCTGTAAGCGGCGGCTGCGATCGGCCAGAGCCTGGGTCAAACGTCGCATTTTCAAATGCACTTGCAAACGCGCCAGCACTTCGTCCCGTTGAAACGGCTTGGTAATGTAATCGACCGCTCCGAGAGACAAGCCTTTGACTTTATCGACGGGATCGGACAACGCACTCATAAAAATCACGGGAATTTCTCGCGTGAGGGGGTTGTTTTTCAAACGACGGCAGGTCTCGAATCCGTCGATTCCCGGCATGAGAATATCGAGTACGATCAGGTCGGGCAGTTGTAAGGCTGCCACTCGTAGCGCACTTTCTCCATCTTGAGCGACGCGCAACGCAAATCCTGCCGTTTCTAAGTGAGCCGACAAAACGCTGAGGTTTGTTGGGTTGTCGTCTACGATAAGGACGACTGCATTGGATTGGGGTTCGGGAGTCATCGATCGCGCAGAAGAGGATCAAGGAAGCAGAGCAGAAACTGTTACCTGTTACCTGTTAACTGTTTTCACTGGTGACTGGTGACTGGTGACTGTCTTCATCTTCTCATCTGCGTCCGACGAGCCAATAAGTCGTCATTTCCCCTTTACCTTTGACAGAGACTAAACCCCGCTCTTCAAACATAAAGCGATCGGTGAGGCGATGGTACGTATCTCCCGTGACTTGAATGCGCCCCGGAATTCCCGTCGATTCCATGCGACTGGCGACGTTGACGGTATCTCCCCAGAGGTCGTAAATAAACTTTTTAATGCCGATGACACCGGCGACGACTGCACCGCTGTTGATGCCGATGCGAATTTGAATCGGCGTATCTGAATAGGGTTGAAAGGATTCGATCGCATCGAGCATATCTAAGGCCATGTTCGCGATCGCGTCGGCGTGGTCGTCCCGAGGCACTGGGAGTCCACCGGCGACCATGTACGCGTCACCGATGGTTTTAATTTTTTCGAGGCCGTGTTTTTCGGCCAGGCGATCGAAAATCGAGAAAATTTGATTGAGGAGATTGACGATTTCTACCGGAGACACGCGAGATGACAGTGCGGTAAATCCGACGATATCGGCGAACAACACCGTGGCGTCGTCAAAGCGATCGGCGATGGCACTTTCGAGTTGTTTGAGGCGATCGACAATGGCTCGCGGCAAGATATTGAGCAATAAGTGTTCGGATTTTTGCTTTTCGGCTTTGAGGGCTTCCTCAGCCAGTTTCCGCTGCGTAATATCGTCGAGAACCCCTAAAATTCCGATTACTTCCCCTTTTTCGTTGTGAATGGGCAGTTTGTTGATGTCGAGCCATACTCGCTTCCCGTCCAGGCCGGTTTTTTGCTTGGTGGCGACGACGTGAAGCTCGGGAGTATCGGAGTCGATAATTTTTCGGTCTTGTTCGCGAAACTGGTCGGCAATGGCGGGATCGGCAAACATATCGTAATCCGTTTTTCCCACCACTTCGTCGGGACTGCTGAGTTGAGCTGCGTCGGCCCAGTTTTGGTTGCAGCCGAGAAAGACTAAATCCGTATCTTTCCAGAAGACCTGTTGCGGAATGTTATCGAGGATCAGTCGCAAGTACTGTTCTTTTTCTCGTAAGGCGGCTTGTGCGCGAGAGCGATCGCGAATTTCTTGCTGGAGCTTGGCATTTTGTTCGGCCAGTTGCTCTTGCAGTCGCTTGAGTTTGAGTTGATTTTCAATCCGCGCCAGCACTTCGGCAAACTGAAACGGCTTGGCAATATAATCGACGCCTCCCGACGAAAACGCCTTGACTTTGTCCATTACGTTGTCGAGCGCACTGATGAAAATGACCGGAATTCCTTGCGTTTTGGGATTGGCTTTGAGACGGCGACAGACCTCGAACCCGTCGAGTTCCGGCATATTGATATCGAGTAAAATCAAGTCGGGCGGTTCGGTTTCGGCGACCACCAGGGACATTTTCCCCGTCGTTACGCTGCGGGTTTCGTACCCTTTACGGGACAGCATCCGAGAAAGCAACCGTAAATTTTCGGGACGATCGTCAACGAGTAACAACGTGGCTTTTGGCTCGGTAGGAGAGTCTGGGGAAATGTGGGTCATAGTACCTGACGAAAGAAGCTCGCTCCACTACTGCGATCGATCGCACTTTGTTCTCCACCTTGTCTCGGGGCGTCTTGACGACCGGCCAAGATATCCGAGGAGTCGCGCTGTCAATGCAATTAAGGGGTAACACCCTCTAGGGTAGTCTAGAGGAATCGGCCGAGAATATCGATATGGCTAAACCCACCCGCGCCCTTGCAACGGGCGAGCGGTTGAAAAGACATCACGTCTTCTACATATAACTTAAGGCTTGCAAAACCGTCACGAACGGACAACGGCGAGGGACCTCTGGCTGGGTTGAGGCTCGAGCGAATACCGATGCTGAAAAACGATTCGAGTTGCTTTGTCTAGAGCGGACGCATTGATACTGTCGAGCATTTATTCGACCGGCGCAGTTCCCAGCTTGCTAAATTGCCTCGGACTTTATCGGATTACACTATCTGTAGTGTGATGAATACCAATCTTTCTCTATATTTAGTGTGTATGGGCGTTAATTGTGTCAGTTTTGTTAGAGTATAACACGCTCGATTTCATCGGTTCGGTCTGTTTTCAATCTGGTAAGGACTGACGAACTCCGATCGCCGTTTGAGAACGCGATCGCATTCTTCTTCTCGCCTCTTGTCAAAGTGAGTTTTCTCGATTAGACTCGACGAAAATTTCAGTTTATTTCTCATCGTTGAGGATAGATTCGTGATAAAAGCCCTGAATTGGTTGGCTCTAACAATGCCTATGTTAACAGTAGCCTCGTTCCTGTTAGCAATTGGAACTTGCCCTACGCTCTCGCGACAAGCCCATGCTGCCGCAATCGATCGAGATAACGATGCGATCGCACAAGGATACGAAGAAGACTTCGACGAAGAGGAATTCAGCGAAGAAGAGTTTGACGAGGAAGGCTTTGACGAGGAGTTTGATGAAGAGGAATTTAGCGAGGAAGAGTTTGACGAGGAAGGCTTTGACGAGGAGTTTGATGAAGAGGAATTTAGCGAGGAAGAGTTTGACGAAGGCTTTGACGAGGAGTTTGACGAAGAGGAATTTAGCGAGGAAGAGTTTGACGAAGGCTTTGACGAGGAGTTTGACGAAGAGGAATTCAGTGAAGAAGACTTCAACGAAGAAGGCTTTGACGAGGAGTTTGATGAAGAGGAATTCGAGAACTAGAGAATCCTAGAAAATCTACTAAAGCGATATATTCTAACGACCCGGCATCTCTAAAGATGCCGGGTTTTTATATTTTTCGCCAATTCAAGTTTGAAATGCAACGGTCTCCGATCCCTGACTATAAAACACCTCAGAAGGGGTTCGATAGTCAAGAGATTTTCGAGGACGATCGTTGAGTAAATCTACTGCTTTTTTGACCGCGTCTGGTGACAAGATTTTAAAATTTGTTCCTTTCGGAAAAAACTGTCGAAGCATTCCATTTGTATGCTCGTTTAGTCCTCGCTCCCAGGAATGATAAGGATTGGCAAAGTAACAGGATACTCCCAGATTTTGAGCCAGTTCTTCGTGACCACTAAACTCCTTCCCGTTATCAAATGTTAATGTTTTCTGATGAGAAGAAAGCAGATGCGAAAACTCTTCAATTGTGACAGTATTAATGGCTTTTTCTGTTTTATTTTTAGCGAGACTCGCTACCAAAAATTTTGAAGCTTTATCCACATAAGTGACTAGAACTCCTGCATGGTGTCCGCCAATCATTGTGTCACTTTCCCAATGACCAACTTCCACTTTTAGATCGGCAATTTGAGGGCGATGTTCAATCCCAACTCGATTGGGAATACGACCCCGTTTTGAGAGAGAAGCCTGACGACGACGGCGTTTTGGCCGTTCTTGCCTCAAATATTTAGAACAGCTTCCCAATCCCCCATAATCGTGGTAAATCATTTGATAATTCGTTTCATGATTGACCGTTTCGGGTGCAT